>JAJFLK010000159.1 GCA_021772735.1 Candidatus Sumerlaeota bacterium
GGCGAGGAGCTTGAGGTCGACGGGTTCAATCACGAGATCGCCGACACCACGCAGTGCGGGGAAGAATTCGGCGACGGGTGTCGGGGCATCAACGCGCGCCATCAGGCACGCAATCTCAACCTCGGGATGACCGAGCAGCCACCGCAGCGCCTCACCCGAGGCGTATCCCTTCGCTCCAAGAATCCCAACCTGAATCACTTCACCGTCTCCTCTTGGCGCGTTCGCCCCTCGCGATTAATTAGGGACAGTTACCTATTATTCAGCTCAATTGCAGTCAGCTACATTGGCAGGGCAATAATAGGTAACTGTCCCTAATTACTAATTAATTGCCCGCCACGCGTGCCAGCCCAGAGT
Organism: Candidatus Sumerlaeota bacterium; assembly: GCA_021772735.1. Taxonomy (GTDB): domain Bacteria; phylum Sumerlaeota; class Sumerlaeia; order MVZB01; family JAJFLK01; genus JAJFLK01. The sequence continues at coordinate 355 of JAJFLK010000159.1, forward strand.
CTACCTTGAAAGGTCACGGGGATGCGAAGTCATATTCGAGCATCTCGGGTCGCGAGTCGAGCAGGTGCCATGAATCGGGATCGATCCGCAGGCGGGCAGGGGCCGACGGCACGGCCAGGATCAGACGCGTTTCCGGTCCGTCGATGACGGCCTCTCGGGCGTATTTCGAGCCGCCGAGCGTCTCGATATCGATATCAACCGTCATGCGGTAAGGCGGATCAGGTTGGGTGAGATCCAGCGCAATTCGATATCCCGCTCCGTCCGATTCAATCGTGGCGGCCTCGATTTTGGGTCGGGCATAGCCGGTGCGGTCCAGCGATTGCTCGAAAAACCACGCGAGATCCCGGCCGTGGATCTCCGAAGCCAGCGCGGCAAAATCGGAGACCGTGACCGCCGCCCCGGCGTGCTTTTCGAGGAACCGGCCCAAGAGCGCGAAGAAAGCATCATCGCCCATCTCGCGGCGCAGGGAATGCAGGACGAGGGCGCCTTTTTCATACATCAGCGAGCGATACATCGGGTTGGTGAAAAGCGTCTCGGCGATGGGGCGATCGCGAAGAAGCACGATGTTCTCGCGGTAGAAGTTGCCCATGGCGCGAATCTGCGTGAGGAAGGCGTCCGGGCCGTCCGTCCGTTCGGTATAGATTGCGTCGGCGTAAGTCGCAAAGGCTTCGGTCAGCCACGGGATCGAATCTTCGGTCAGGTCGATCGAGATCAGATCGCCCCACCACTGGTGCGCGATTTCGTGGGCGAGGAACTTTGCCGGGACGCCGGGCCGCGTGAACGCAATCGAGCCGATGAGGACGAGCGATGGGGCTCCATATCCGCCGGGGAAATCCGGCACTTCGACGACGGCGAGCCGTTCATAGGGGAACGTCCCGAATATCGGTTCGTACTCCTCGACGGCGCTGCGCATCACGTCGGCATACGCCTCGGCGTCTCCCTCATGATCGGCGGCGAGGTGGACCTCCATCGGCACGCCGCCGGGGCCCTCGAAGCGTAGTGATTCATATCGCCCCAGGGCGACTGTCATCCACTGCGAGGGTGTTGCCTGGCGCCAGGCGGCGCGATGCCAGCCTTCGCGGAGATCTTCGGCTGCGAAAGCTTCTTCGAGTTTCTTGATCGCGATTCCCTGCGCGATTCCCGAATAGGGCTCCGGGCAGTCCAGGGTGACTTGCTGCGTGAAGAAATCGCCGAAAACGGTCTGCGGATACCATTTGACGTCGGTGCGCAGGGATGCCCCGGCGGTCGTCAGCGAATCGCCTCGCCACAAGCCGACCGTGCCGCCATATCGGAAGTGGAGATCGAATTGGCTGCCGGCCGTCGAGAGCTCATCGGGCAAGATGATCTCGACGAACGGCCCGCCACGCTCGAACGAGACGTCGCGTTCGGCGTGGTCCAGAGCGATGTTTTGGATATCAAGCGCGGGATTGAGAGCGAGCAGCAGAGGTTTATCGAGGTCGCGCACCAGCTCGGCGGCGAGCACGGCGTCGACATCGATGCGCGCTGTCTCCGGTTCCATTCGCACATGAACCCGGTAGTGGATCGCGTCCAGGCCCTGAGCGCGCAGCCGGCGCATCGAGGGGCTGTTCAGCTCCTCGCGCGTGATATCGAACGGGTTCTGCTCGGCCAGCCCATACGTATCCGAATAATACTTGTCCTGTTCGCTCTGCTTGATTTCGCCCAGGAGCTTATCGCGGCGTCGCTCAGCCATCTGTCCGGTGGCGCTTCCGGGGTTGGCTTTGGCGACCTTCTGGTAAACCTGGGCGGCCTCGCGCTTGCGGTCCAGCTTATCTTCGAGCAGGGCGGCGCGATGCATCTCCGCCTCGGTGGCTTCGGGCGATGTCGGATACGCCTGGGCAAGGCGCGCGTATTCGCCCTCGGCCGCGTCGAACTCGTGGATGGATTCGTAAATCCGGGCCAGCGCAAGCGCGGCACGTGGTGCGATCTCGTCCTCGGGATACTCGGCCTCGATCAGGCGAAAAGTTTCGACGGCGGCAAGCGGGTCGGCGAGTTCATCGCGTTGGATCTCGGCTTTCTGCCAAAGTAGATCGGGGCGATCGGCATGCTCGGGGATTTCGGTCAGGAAACCGTCGATCAGTTCGACGCGGGCCGCGGGATCGCCCTCGCGGCGCAGCGCGTGAGCCAGAAGGCGTCGTCGCGCCTCGATGGCTTCGGATGATTCGGGCCAGTCCTCAATCAGATCGAGCCATAGCCCATCGATTCGAGTTTCGAGTTCCGCGATGGCCTCGTCGGCGGCGTTGCCGGCCGGACCATCTTCGGTGGCATCAATCTGTTCGAGCAGCCGGACTTCGCGGGTCTCGGCTTTTTCCAGCGCCTGCTCCGGCGATCTGGGGCGCGTTCCGATCCAAAGCAGTCCCACGCCAATTGCCAGCGTCGCGGCCATCGCGACGGCCAGGAGCAGAGACTTAGGCTTCATGGTTGATGCCGAAGGGCGGCTTCGTCTCGGCGTCGTCCGGGTTGGGCTCCGGAGCGCATTCGGAGTGGGAGGGTTCGGGAACCTGCGTGATTCCGGCGTCGGAGTCATCGGACTCGGAGTTTTCGTCGAATCCGTCGATTCGCACAATGACGACCGAGACGTTGTCCGTGCCGCCGGCCTCATTGGCGCGCCTGACCAGTTCATGGCACGTCGTGTCCAGATTGCCGTTGCTCGCCGCCAGGCATTCGGCGATCTCGAAGTCCTCGATCATCGTCGTCAGGCCATCGCTGCACAGAAGAAACATGTCGCCCTTCTCGGGCGTGATCCGCGTCATATCGGCCTGGATTTCGGACTGGTTGCCGAGCGCGCGCGTGATGACGTTACGCCAGCGGTGCGTTCGCGCCTCGTCTTCGCTGATGATCTTGCGCTGGACCTGCTCGTTGACCCAGGAGTGATCCGACGTCAGGGGAATGAGTTTCTCGGCGCGAAACAGATACACGCGCGAATCGCCGACATGGACGATGTATGCGGTCTCGGCCGGCACGAAGACGGCGACGACGGTCGTGCCCATCCCGCCCATGGAACTCTCGGATTCGGCCTGGGCGCAGATCTCGTTGTTCGCCAGGGCGACGGCCGTGTTGAGAATATTCTCTTCGCGCGTCAGGCCCTGCTTCGCGCCGAACGGCCAGGTGATGTCTTCTTCGTTCAGGGCTCGATGGACAAATTTTTCGATGGCGCGGATCGCGGTTTCGCTCGCGATCTCTCCGGCGGCGTGCCCGCCCATGCCATCGGCCACGGCATACAACCCCATCTCGTCTGCGACGAGTATCTTGTCTTCGTTGTGATCGCGTTTTCGACCGACGTCGGTGAGGCCGCCGGTCCTGATTTTCAACTTCATGCTGGCTAGAGAGTCCGGCTCGCTTATGGACGGAGGATTGACCGACAGGAGGCGGGCGAGGACAGAAGCGACGAGAACCCGCCCATACTCAGACCGCGCCCGGCGTGAATTAGATCACGCCGCGTCCGAAGGGTTCAAGGATCAGATTGCCGAGAAATGTTTCTTAAGCACCCGCGCCGTGAAGGTTGGCTATATCAACAGGTCCGCAATTCGCCGGTGGATTCGCGCGGGGGGTTGTGGATACAATCGGTTTCATGCCTCCCGACTCCGCACCGAAATCCATACCGCAGCGCGCTACGAGTTCCGCCGTGGCCGATGGTGGAGCGCCTCACGGCACACAGGCGCCTCGGCCGGCCCAAGCGCCCCCGGCCGCAGCCCAACCTCGCGCCAAGGTCTCGCCGTTCGCGCTGCTCAATCACTTCGAGCGCGTGATCGTCGGCAAGCGCGAGCCGCTCACGTTGATGCTTGCCGCGCTGCTGGCCGATGGGCACGTCCTGATCGAAGACGTCCCTGGCGTGGCCAAGACCATCGCCGCCCGGACTCTGGCGCGCAGTTTCTCGCTGCGCTTCGGCCGCATCCAGATGACGCCCGATCTTCTGCCCGCAGACCTGACCGGCAGCAGCGTCTTCGATAATAAGCGAGATGAGTTCGTTTTCCGGCCGGGGCCCGTCTTTGCGCAGTTGCTGCTCGTCGATGAGCTGAACCGTGCGACGCCGCGCACGCAGGCCGGCCTGCTCGAAGCCATGGAAGAACGCGCGGTCACGGCCGATGGAAAACGCTATCGGCTTCCCAAACCGTTTTTCGTCATCGCGACCCAAAACCCAATCGAGCAATCCGGTGTGTTTCCCCTGCCCGAAGCCCAGCTCGATCGCTTCCTGATTCAGGTCAGCATGGGATATCCCACGAGCGAGGATGAGACCGCGATTGTCGCGGCGCAGAGCAACTCCCATCCGATCGACACTCTGGCGCCCGTGCTCGACGTTGAGGCGATCATGGAACTACGGCTCGCAGCGGCTTCGATCTTTGTCGATCCCTCGGTTACCGATTATATCGTGCGGCTCGTGCGCGAGACTCGCAATCGGCCCGATGTCGCGCTCGGCGCAAGCCCCCGCGCCTCGATCGGCCTGCATCATATCGCCCGGGCGTATGCGCTGATCCAGGGCTCGCCGTTTGTCAGGCCGGATCATGTCAAGGCCGTCGCGCCGGCGGTGCTGCGTCACCGGATTCAACTGACGCCCCAGGCACGGCTCTCGGGCACGACCAGCGACGAAATCATCGAATCCATTCTGGAGTCCGTCGAGGTGCCGCTCCATGTCGGCGTCTCTTGACCCGACCCGGCCCGGCGCCGGAGGCTTCTCGGCTCGCAACGTTCTGCTGGGCGTCGCAGCTATTAACCTGGCGGCGATGGCGGCGACCGACCTTGCGCCGGGTCATGCCGCATGGACCGCGTTCCTCGTTGTCACCGCGATTATGGCGTGGGTGATGAGCAGAGATTCGCTCAAGGGCATCGAAGTCGAGAGGCATCACCGGCCGCGAGTCTTCGAAGACGATCGCGTGCCGATCCGCCTGACCGTGCGCCAGACCGAAGGGCTGGCTCAGACTCTCGTGATGGTCGAGGATACATTCTTTGCCTCGCTAAGCCCGCGCCAGCGCCACTTGATTCCGATGATGAGCCGCAAGTGGGAGGCGCATCTGCGTTACCACAAAGAGGCCGAGCGCCATCGCGGCCTCTATATGATCGGCCCGGTTTATCTCTGGGCCGCCGATCCGCTTGGGATTTTTTATCGCACCGCCCACTGCGAGGAGATCACGCGCCTAACGGTTTATCCCAAAGCGCAGCCGCTCGGGGGATATCGAATGCTCGGCGCCGAGCCACCCGCCGGGCCCGGCATGGAGAAGACCGATCGGCTGGGCCAGGCCGATGAGATCATCGGCGTGCGCCCGTATCAAAGGGGCGATTCGCTCAATCGAATTCACTGGCGGACTTCAGCACGGCGCGGCGACTTGCACACCATGCAACTGGATCGGCAGGTCCAGAGTGAGATCGCGCTCTTCATCGATCTAACGAAGGGCGCAAGGTTCGGGACGGGCGCCGAATCGACAACCGAGACCACCATCGCCTGCGCGACATCGATCCTGACCGAGGCAGCGAACCTGCGTCACCGCGTCAGCATGACCTGGGTGCGCGGCGATGTGCGCAGCTTCCCCGCCGGGACCGGGCTTTCGCATTTGCATTTGCTTCTGGACCAGTTGGCGATGATCGAGTTCGCCGGCGAGGGCAAATTCTGGAAGGATATCGAACCTCGGGCCGCGTTGCTCGGGGCCGGTTCTCGGGCGATCCTGATCGCGACCGCCGCGACGACTCCGAAGGTTCAGGCCACGGCCCTCATCGGGCGCCTGACGATGGCGGGCGTGTCGGTCGATATTATTCTGCTCGATGAATCCGGACTGGCGCGGGTCTTCCGGGGTCAGCAGCCAACCCATGCCGAAGCCGAAGTCAATTTCTCCGAGCTTGCGGGCGAGCTGGAACGCGCCGGCGCGCGAGTCCTGCCATTGCGACCCGGCGAGACGGCCGAAGCCCTGCTGCCGGCGGCCGGTGATGAACTTGCCGCGACGTCTCGCGGCGCGGCGTAATCGGGTTTTTGAAATCGGGCGCGAAGATTCGGCCAGCGGCGCGTGGAGGGCACTACCGCGCGTCGAATCGAATTTCAATTCTCTGCTCTTCGTGCGTTCGATCAATCATCGCTTCAATCGAGCCTTCGCCATTCACATGGTGGCCCGTCTGAGATTTCCGCCTGTCGAGCTTGATGTCGACGACCGTTCGGCCCGGCCCGTGAATCCGAATCAGCCATGTCGCTGCAGCCGGGCGATACGTCCCCTCAGGCTTCGAGATACAAAGCCGCAGTGTATCTCCGTCATCGCCGCCCGTGAATTGCGTCCGGCACTCGGCGCCGCTCTCGAACTCGAATGAACTTCCATCGTCTTCAACGAGGCACCCGGCGAGCGAATCTCCGGGCCAGACATCCAGGATGACGACCTCGGGTTCGGGCTCTTTGGTGTGCTGGCGCAGGGGGTGCATGGGAATCACGGCCCCGGCGCGGATGTAGATCGGCGGCCGGCCCGCGCGTGCATCGGCCAGAACCCACTGTCCGCCTTCGCACGATTGCCCGCTCCAGAAGTGATACCAACGGCCCTCGGGCAGATAGACGGCGCGTGAGGCGCTAGCCGGAGAGAGAACCGGGGCGACGAGCCAATCGCGCCCGAGAAGAAACTGATCGCCGATCGAATGGCATTCGGCCTCGTCCGGGTATTGGAGCATCAGCGGACGATTGACCGGCATGCCGGTCTGGGAGGCCTCGACGAAAAGCGTATAGATGTAGGGCAGGAGCCGATATCGCAGTTCGAGCATTTCGCGCGCGATGCGCTCGGCCTCGGCTCCGAAAACCCAGGGCTCGTGATCTCCCGTATCGATCGCCGTGTGCGCGCGGCAGAAGGGCTGGAAAACGCCCCACTCGATCCAGCGCGTGAACAGCTCGGGTGTGGCATCCTGCGCGAAGCCGCCGATATCGCAGCCGACAAAGGCGACGCCGGAGAGGCCCATATTGAGATTGAGCGCGATATCGAGCGGCATGCAGGTGAACGCCGAACGGTTGTCGCCGGTCCAGACCGCGCTGTATCGCTGGATGCCCGCCCAGCCCGAACGAGTCAGGCAGAACGGCCGAGTTTGGGGACGGTGTGCGAGTTGACCCTCGCGGCTCGCGCGCGCCATGGACTGGCCGTAGACATTGTGGATCTCTCCGTGCTTGCGCCCTCGGCCCTCGTCGTGTTGAAGGACATCGAGCGGAACTTCACGGTCCAATTCCTCGTCGAAAATCGCCGGCTCGTTCATGTCGTTCCAGATCCCCGTGACGCCGGGCTCCAGCAGCGCGCGCGATTGCATCTCTCCCCATTTGGCCCGGACGGCGGGGTTCGTGAAATCCGGAAGCATCGACGCGCCGGACCAGACGTGGATGACGAGGTTACTGCCGTCCGCAGAGCGCATGAAAAAATTCGGGGTCGCAAGGGCTTCCTCGCGGGCGGGGTAGTCGGCGTCGGCGATGGCGGGATCGACGATGGTGATCGTGGAGAAGCCATCGGCGGCGAGGTCGGTCATGAGCCCGGCGGGATCGGGGAAGTTCTTCGGCTCCCAACTGAAGACTCGGAAGCGATCCATATAATGGATGTCCAGATAGATCACGTCGCACGGGATCTCCCGAGCGCGCAGTTCGGCCGCGACCTCGCGCACCCGCGCCTCGGTCGTATATGAATAGCGGCACATCTGGAACCCCAACGCCCAGAGCGGAGGGCGCGGGGTCCTGCCCGTCAGAGCCGTGTATTGCCGCAGAACCTCGGCCGGCGTCGCCTCAAAGAAGAGCCAGAGCCGGAACTCCCCGCCCGTGGATTCTATGGAAAGCTTTTCGGGATCGGGACGACCGGCGCGCACATGGCACTCGCCGGGATTATCCAGGAAGAACCCGTGCGGCGCGCTGTCCGGCTCGTGAGCGATGCCGAAGGGGATGTTGCAGTAATACTGCCGGAATGGCTGATGGATGAAATCGTCGGTGTTCCAGAAGCGATAAATGCCCGGGACGCGATTGAAGGTCTCGCCGTGCTCACCGAGGCCAAAGATGCCCTCGGAAGGCCCGAGCGGGCGATCCAGGGCAATCGTCTCGCCAACGATCCGGAGCCCCGGCGACCTGCTCTCATATCGAATTGCGCCGTCGAGATCGGTAACCTGAAGGCCGAACGGCGCGGTCGTGAGTCGGACGACAACGGATTCGGTCCGGGCCTCGACCGTGCCATCCTCGTCGTGGCGAACTGAACATTCAAATTCCGGCCACTCCTCGCGGACGACGGCATAGCTGGTTTCAATGCCGAGAGCAGAGGCTGCCGTGGCTCGCAGGCGCAGCGTCGCCGGGCCTGCAAGCTCCAGCGCGAGATACCCGCCTCGGGGCAGGGGGGATTCGAAAACGGTATGGAACATTGAATTGAGTGACTCGGGACGCGTTGCTTAATGGCGGCTCGGAGCCGCACCCATGATTCGGGCCGCGTCGTGTGATTTCGGATGGCCGCTCGGCGGCTCAGAACCGGTGATGACGGCGCCAGGCGCCAGGCGCCATGCCGGTTGTAGCGGTGAAGATATTTGAGAAATACGTCGCGCGGCGGAAGCCCGACACCTTGGCGATCTCCTCCAGAGGAAGAACCGTATCGAGCAGGAGGGCCTTGGCGCGCTTCATCCGGCGCTTGCGAATCTCATTGTTAATCGTGTTCTTGAGCCTCTTGCGGAAGCGATGCTCGAGATTGGAACGCGAGATGCCCGAGGCTTTGACGACGTCTGAGATTCCGATGGGATCGGCGAGATGATCGCGGATGAACAACAGCGCCCGGGCGATCGAAGGATCGTCCACGGCGAGGATATCGGTCGACATCCGGGTCACGATGCCCTTGGGCGAGACGATGACCTGCGGATTATCGAGCGTCTTCTTCAAAAGCATTTGATCGAGCAGTGCCGCCGCCTGGTAGCCCACGCGCTCCGTGTTCTGCTCGACGCTCGAAAGCGAGGGGATCTGCGAATCGCAGATCATGACATTGTTGTCGACGCCCAAAATCGCAACTTCGTTCGGGATTTCCGCGCCAAGCGCCTGGCAGGCGTCAAGCACGTGAAGGGCACGTGAATCATTCGCGCCCAAGATGCCGACGGGTCTGGGAAGAGACTTGACCCAATCCTGCATCCGACGAGCCGTCTTGCCGTCCCGAACCGGGTCGATCCCGTCGCCGAATTCATATTCGAAAGACGAGACCGGGATGTCGTGAGTTGCCGCGACGCTTCTGAACCCCTTGCCGCGCTGCTTCTCCCACAGATAATTCTCTGAACCGCAGTAACCGAAGCTCGAAAAGCCGCGTTCGATGAAGTGGTTCGCTGCCATCCGGCCGATCTCTTCGTCATCGCTCAACGCGCACGGGAAGCTCGGATCGTCTGCGACGTTTGCGATACTGACCGCCGGGATGCCGAGCTCCCGGACTTGATCCAGTTTCTCATCGCTGCCGTGCAGGAATATCAACCCGTCCGCCCCGAGATCCTTCAGGTCTTCGAGACGATTGAACTGCCGCGTCAGCGAGAATGTATGGACGTTGAACATCATGCGCCACCAGGTGTGCTCGCGGGCATAGCGGAGCACGCCGTGGTAGGCACGAATTCGATAGTTCTCGAAGAACGAAGTCTCGACCATGTCGAGCGCGATTTTCTTGACCCTGCGAGGCATGGCACCACCAAACGACGTGTGTGGGAAATCGCCCAATATATGTCGGGCAAAACAGTCTCTATACGCTTGGAGATTATGGACTTCGAGCGAGGGTGATGCAAGCAAAAAGTTGGATATCGTAATAAAAAAGGCTATTTTCGTAATTGCCCCCGAATCACATCGTGCTATAAATGTCCAGCATAGAGTAAGGCTTCGACCCGGCATCGATGGGTGAACTGATCCGCCCCGGGCGGATCACGGGGAGTAACGGAGCGAGGTGAGCGCCGATCTTTGGGCGTCCAGACGAGCGAGATTGGCGAGGGGTTTTCGTTTTACCTATTTCATTCCATTTTTTTCGAGAGGTTGGGTCAATGATTACAGAAGGAAGAGAAAGCAAGATCAGGCGAGGGTTCACCTTGATCGAGCTGCTGATTGTGGTGGCGATCATCGCAATTCTGGCAGCGATCGCGGTGCCGAACTTTCTGGAGGCTCAGATGCGGGCGAAGATATCCCGTGCATCGGCCGACATGCGGAGCATCAGGACGGCGGTCGAGAGCTATCGCGTCGATTACACCGCCTATTTCGAGACCGATACGGGCGAGGAAGACTCAAGGCTGCTAGGAGTGGGAATGATCCGTCTGACGACGCCGATCTCCTATATGACCTCGATCCCGATCTCGCCGTTCGATGAATTTAACATGGGAGCTCCGGCGGGATCCCCCAAGAACGCGAACAAAGAGAGGATCTATCTGTGGGTCAGCGCGTATCTTCCCGATGCGGCCGATGCCATTACGCTGGGCATCCAGGACACCTCTCCTCAAGATGGCCTCGACGACAACTATAACACCGACCGCGCGGCATATTTGGGTTACGGCGTTCCGGCGCTGAATATCGCCGAACGTTCCAAGGGGTATTGGATGCTCAAAAGTGTCGGGCCGGATGCGGACGACGACCGCAGCACGTTGGGCGCGAACGCTCGGGTTTACGACCCCACTAATGGAACCGTTTCATTGGGCGATCTGGTTGTGTTCAGCGACATCTCCGGCCTGGTCGGTCAGAGGTAGAAGTTTCGAGGATAAGGGGGCTTTGCTGGGACGGAAAGAAAAGCCGGGGGGCAGGGCTTTCCCGGATAAGCGGATAAGGGCAAATCGGCACGAATCACGCCGAGGAGGCCCGAATCCACAAATGAAGACCAAATCAAGGAGAACAAAGGAGAGCATTCATGAGATTCAAATTTGTATCATTGCTTCTGGCAGGCGCGGTCGCTTTGGCGGCTTCGAGTGCGCAGGCGCAGAACACCTTCCAGGGTGTGGACATTTTCGCGACGGGCGATGGGCCCGCGATCGAGCCGGGCGCATTTTCACCCGGCGACCCTGCCAACCAGTTGCTGGACGACGGGACTGGCGGCGACGCCACGGCGAGCGACGGCATTTACAGCCGGAGCATCGTAGCCGGTGGTGGCGATGGCGCCGCACGTCAGCAGTGGAAAGTCGCCTCGACCGGATTTTCGCCCGTTTCCTATCCCGGCGGAACCGACAACTCGTGGACGGTGACGACCAATGCCGCTTCCATGGACTTCTTCTTTAACACGAACACGCAGGGCGACGGATTCGTTCCCGATCCCGATGGTTCGACGGTCTTGGGTTTCCTCTACACGGTTCCCTCGCCGGTCCTCGGGACCGATACCGTCGCGGTCGTCGGTGGCTTCAATGGTCAGCTCGG
>JAJFLK010000160.1 GCA_021772735.1 Candidatus Sumerlaeota bacterium
GCCCGGCCGATCATTTCCTGCTCGAAGCGAAGGACCACATCAGCCAAGGCGACACGCGCGCCGCGATCGGCGCCCTGGGTCGGGCCGCAAGCGATGGCGTGGACTCGACAAGCCTCGCGGCGGTGATGCTGCGGCATCGCGATGAGATCGCCGAGGCGATTCCCCGCCTGGGCGCGGGCGGACGAGATGCTCTTGTTTTGGCGTTGGACGGCGTGGCGGACGTGAAGTATCCGCGTCCCGCCGACCTGCTTCTCGCTCGGATTCTCTGGCATTTGGAGTTCGGCGATATCGAGGGCGTCCGGAGCTTGCTGGCTCGGATGCGGGAGCGTCACGGCGACGCCTACGAGAACCATCGCGCGCAGATCGTCGAGTGGCTCAGCGTGAAGGCTGACGATGCGCTCGGGGAAGGGAAGCATTCCGAAGCGATCGATTTGTTGGTCGAACTCCGGCAGCTCGATCCTCAAGCGGCCGGCGATCGCCGGGCCATGCTCGTTCTCACCCTCGGGCGCGAGGCGCGAGATCGCGGCGATTACCGCCGAGCGATCGAGCAATACGAATCCCAGCTCATGGACGTGAGCCCGAACATCGCGATCGAGCGCATCGAGACAACCCTGCTTGAAGCCGAGACGGATTACCGCGCGCAGGGCCGATTGGGTCGGGCGATCGACTTGTGGGAAGAATTCGGCACGCGGCACCTCGCCGATCAAGTCACGGAGAGGTTGCTCGATTTGTGGCTCGAACTGGGGCATGAGTTCATGGCCGATAGCGCGATCGGCAGTGCGCGCAAATGTTTTGGCAATGCGGAGTTGATCGAAGCCGGCAGCGCGGACGTCGAACTGAAACAGTGCGAGTACATGGAGCTGCGCGCCGCGATTGCCGAGACCGATTACGTCGGCTTCTACGATCTCGGCGAATGGGCGTTGGACGCGGGCCTGAACGAAGAGGCCCGCAAGGCGTTCGACCAGGCGTCGGGATCCGATGTCCTCCGGGCGAACGCGTGGACGCAAATGCGCCGGATCGACGACGCCCTTGCCGAGGAGGAGCTGGCGCGACTGATGGGACTTTATGATGCCGGAGAGTTTTTCGAGCTTGTCGAGAGCCTCGGCGATTTCCGAGAGCGACCTCTCGGGCAGGGGCTTCGCGAGCAGGCGGACCGGCTCCGGGAGCTCGCGCGCGACGCCATCGCGCTTTCGGCCTCCGAACGTCCCCAGCAGGCCGAAGTTCTGTGGCAACAGGCCGAGCGGGCTTACTATAGTGGCGAGCTTGGCGAGGCCGAGCAGATGATCGAAGTCATCATCCAACGCTATGCCGGCACTCCAGCTGCCGCGCGAGCTGAGGCGTTTTATCGCAAAGTCCGTCCTCGCATGGACCTGAACCGAATCGAGCGCGGCCGCCGAGCGCCGGAGATCAAATCTTACACCGGCGCGGAGCCGCCTTCGGCCACGGCGACCCACTCCGCCGAAACTTCGACCGAAATCGCACGTGAAATCGAGCGCCTCAAAGCATCGCGCAGGAACATTCATGAGTAAATCGACAGCCGCTCCGGCGGCGAGTCCCAGCCCACGAATTCTCATCGTCGAGGACGAGATCGCGTTCGCCTCGCGCCTGGCCAAGAACCTCAAGCTCGATGGGTTCTCCGTTGATATCGCCGGCGACGTGGAGACGGCCCTCGAACGCCTCGGCGCCGAGTCACACGACCTCGTCCTTACCGACATCCGCATGCCGGGCCGCAGCGGGCTGGACCTGATCGACGAAATCATGAACGCCGCCGAGCAGAGCGAAGCGACGCCGCCACCGACGGTCGTGATCAGTTCGATCGGCGATATCGAAACGGCCGTTGACGCCATGCGGCGCGGCGCGGTCGATTACATGACCAAGGAAACCAGCCGCGAGGAAATCACGCTTCGCCTGCGCAACGCCCTGCGCCAAAGCCGGCTGGCGACCGAGGTGCGGCGGCTGCGTCAATCTCTGGATCGCTACGGAGACTTCGACGAAATCGTCGGCACGTCGGATTCGGTCAAACGTCTGAAGGATTCGATCGGAGAGGTTGCGCCAAGCGAGGCGACGGTGCTGATTACCGGCGAGACAGGAGTCGGCAAGGAGCTTGTCGCCCGGGCGATCCACAAGGCCTCTCAACGTTCGGCCAACGCGTTCGTCGAGGTCAACTGCGCCGCCCTGCCGGACGAAAATCTTTTTCTCTCCGAGTTGTTCGGCCACGAACGCGGGGCGTTCACCGGCGCGATCTCGCGCAAGCGCGGCCAGTTCGAGCTGGCCGACGGCGGGACTCTTTTTCTGGATGAGGTCGGCGAGCTGGGAGCAGCGGCTCAGGCCCGTCTGCTTCGCGCGGTCGAGACGCTTCAATTCAATCGCCTCGGGAGCGAGCGAACCATCACGGTGAACTGCCGACTGGTCTTCGCAACGAACAAGGATCTCGAGGCCGAGGTCGAAGCGGATCTGTTCCGGCGCGATCTTTTCTATCGCATCAACGTCTGTCCGATTCGCGTCCCTCCGCTTCGCTCGCGGTCTGAAGATATCGGCGATCTGGTGCCGTTCTTCATCAGGCGAATGGTCGCCAAGCATCATCTGGCACCGATTGAGCTGGCCGACGACGCGTTCGATTCGCTGCGAGCCAATCCCTGGCCCGGCAATATCCGCGAGTTGAGTAACGTGATCGAGCGCCTGAGCATCAGGTTCGCGGGAAAGACCGTCGGCGCGGCGCAATTGAGAGAGCTCGATCTCTCGGCCGCAGATCAGGGCGGCGCCGCGGGAATGATCCTCCCCGAGGGCGGCGTAGACATGCTCGAAGTCGAGAAGAGCCTCGTGCTTCAGGCTCTGCAAAGGGCGGATTGGAGCCAGCGCAAAGCCGCCGGCCTGCTCGGCATCTCGGTGGATCGCATGAACGCCCGCGTGAGGAAATTCGGCTTCTCGCATCCTTCGTGGCGTGTGCATAAGGGCGCGTGAGAAAAGGTACGCGCGATGGCGTGGGAATTTTCAAGGCGTGAATCCGACATGCCGCGCGCCGCGGCCGGGGATGATTGATCGCGATGCTGACCGAAGCCCTGATCCTGCGGACTTGGCCCTACAGCGAATCCACGCTGATCGTTCAGCTCCTGACGCCCGAGCACGGCGTGGTCCGCGCATTGGCAAAGGGCGCGCGCAGCATCAAAGGCCGCACGGCTGCGGCGTTCGATCTGTTCAGTCACGTTCGATGCAAGCTGCGCGTCCGGCCGGGCGATGGCCTGGGCGGCGTCACCTCGATCACCGTGCGCGGAGGCTGGCCGGAATTGCGGCACGATGTCCGGCGTTTGGGTTTCGCCTCGGCCGGGCTTGAGATCTTGGGTGGCATCGCATCCATTTCGCCTCCGGAGCCCTTTTTCTTTTTCGACGCCGTCCACTTCTTGAACGCCGTTGAGAAATCGGAGGCCACCGGCTCGATGGTCGTTCTGCTTATTTTGAGATTACTGCATCACGCCGGGCACCCTCCGAGCCTCGACCCCGGGCTCGATCCTCGGGCCCTGCCGGGCCGATTGATCTACGACTTCAATCGGGAGTGTATTATCGAGGCTCCCCTGATCGCGCCGCGAGGGGCGATCCCTCTACCGGCGTCGACGGTGACGCGCCTTCTCGACGCGTTCGTTCATCCTCCCGATTATGATTCGGATTTTGCCTTGCTCGGCCGAGATGGGCCGATCGCCCTCGATTTTCTAGTGAAGATTTGTGAGGACCACCTGGGCGGGGAGATCAAGTCGGTCAAATTTCTTGAAAAAACCGCGCTCGGCGCGAAGGGCTGAAAACCCGTGACGAGGATGGCGCATTTCCGGCAACGCGATGTTCCCCTAACCGCGGCGCGGCGCGCTTCATTTGCTGGCGTGAGCAACGCGAAAGATCAAAAAAAAGAAGAATCTGAAAAAGTTATCGGGCCTTTGACCCGCGTCCGCACTTTGCCGCGAATTCGCGCGGATCGTCTGCGGCCGCACACGCGACATCGTATTCGACGTAACCCTGGCGAACCAATTCGGCCAGCGAAGCGGTCATTGAAATCATGCCTTCTTCGGAACCCGTCTGGATGGCCGAGGCGATTTGATTGAGCTTGTTCTCGCGGATCAGGTTCTTCACCGCGCGATTGCAGATCAGGATCTCGCGCGCGGCGATTCTGCCGCGTCGGCCCGCGAGCGGCACAAGGCGCTGGGAAACCACGGCGGCGAGCGACGTCGTTAATTGCATGCGAACCTGGCCCTGCTGATGCGGCGGAAACGCATCGAGGACGCGCGAAATAGTTTGTGCGGCGTCGCCGGTGTGAAGCGTCGAAAAAGTCAGATGCCCCGTCTCGGCCAGCGTGATCGCCGTCTGCATTGTCTCGAGGTCGCGCATCTCGCCGAGCAGCACCACATCCGGATCCTGGCGGAAGCTGTGTCGGAGTGCGGAACCGAACGATTCGGTATCGGTGTGCAGCTCTCGCTGGCTGACGAGCGCGCGCTTATCCTGGTAGCCGTATTCGATAGGGTCTTCGACCGTCAGGATGTGACATTTTCGGGTGGCATTGATGTGGTTGATGAGCGTCGCCAGCGTCGTGGACTTTCCCGAGCCGGTCGGCCCTGTCACGAGCACCAGGCCGCGGGTCAACTTCGCCAGTTGCTTGATGGGTTCGGGCAGCTGGATCTCTTCCATCGTCGGAATGTTTTGCGGGATGATGCGGATCGCCGCGCGGAAGAGGCCCCGCTCCTGGAACAGATTAACTCGGATTCGGCACATCGCAGCCAGGTCGCAGGAAAAGTCCAATTCCTTCGCGCGCTCGAATTGTTGAATCTGCTCGGTCGATAGCATGCGCTCGAAGAAGCGGCGCATCGTCTCGTGCGAGGGTTTGATCCCCTTGACGACAAGAAGATCGCCATCGATCCGAATTCGCGGCGCCGCGCCCGCGCGCAGGTGGACGTCCGACGCATCTTCGGCCACCGCCTGCTTGAGCAGCGCCATGATCGGATCGCCCCCCGAAGGCGGCGCCTTGCCGGGCTGGACTGTCGAGGCCTCTGTATGGGGCGCCATCAGGGTTCAATCTCCGGCCTGTTTTGAAGTCTCAAATGCGGTGGCCCGCATGGGTCTTATCGGCTGAAACACCGCAAAACTTACCGTCTCTTCGAGAACTCATATCAAACTTGACCAAGCTTGGACAGTTCAATCTGAGCTGCTGAATCCAGGCCCAAGTCGTTTATTTCGAGCTGTTCCTGAGAAATTCGATCGTTCTCGTCCAGGCGTCGACGGCCGCGTCGGGGTTCGCCCCTTCGCGGGTATCCTGCTGGCGCAGGAACCCATGCCCCGCGCCGTCGTATATCTTCGCCTCATAGGCCTTGGACAGCGATCCCATTTTCTCGATGGTCGTGGGCACGGTGCTCGTCACTCGGGCGTCGTCGCCGCCGTAGAGACCCAGAACAGGGGGATTGAGAAGCGCAAGGCTATCTTCGGACGGAGCGGTGCCATAGAAAACGACCGCAGCGGAGAGTTCCGGTTGGGCGGCCGCGTATTTGAAACTCGTGCTTCCGCCCCAGCAGAATCCGACGCATGAGGCCTCCGTGCCGGCCGATGGAAGCGCAAGCGCGTAATCGCGCGCCGCGTTCAGGCCCGAGACGACCTCATCGGGGTTCAGCCCCATGATGGCCATCCTGACGCGGCCTCCATCGAACGAATCGGTGTTGCCTCCGTCGGGGCCCTTTCCGCTTAGCAGGTCCGGCGCGACGGCGATAAACCCCTCTTTGGCGAAGTGATCTGCGATGGCGCGAATCCAATCCGTCAGGCCGTAGATTTCATGGATGACAACCACGACCGGAGCCTTGTCGCTGCGTTCGGGATACACGACCCACGTTACGAGCGGCGAGGCGCGGCCCGGCATTTCGATCTCGACGAACTCGCCGTGGCGCGGGGATTCTTCGAGCGCGGAAATCGCAGTCGAGGCTCCCGGGGGCGTCGTGATTTCCGAAGATTCGGAGTGTGCCTGCCCGGCAGCCATGAAGAGAATCAGAGCGCACGCGCCGGTGCAAATTGTTCGTACGTATGTAGCTTTGATGAGCGATGATATCACGAGCGGGAGCTCCTTATTGAAAGAGGGGCCCGGAGCCAAAACGAGACTCCGGACCCCGAATTGTTCAGTCAAGATCGAGAGTCACTTCTTTTTAATTGCGTAAATTCCGCGTCCGGTCTTGACCGCGTTTTCCAGATTCTGGACGGTGTGAACAATTTGCGCGTACATGATCTTCGGGTCGCGCGCCTTGAACAGGGACTTGCGCATGACCTTGTTACGAATCTTGGCCAGATTAATCGGACCGGATGCCGCGCGAAGGATCTTTTCGACTTCGGCCTTGAGCGCTCCGCGTGGCGTGCGTTTCCCCTTCGCGGGGCTGCCCGCTTTGCGCGCCGTTTTCTTTCCCGGCTTGGGGCCCGGCTTGAGGCCGCGACGCTTGCCGGTGCTCTTTCCCGAGAGCGCGGCTTCCAGCTCGTTGACCGCCGATTGAAGTCCGGATAACGCCGGCCCGAGTGAAGCAAGCACATCCTGACGAACTGCGCTTTGCATCTGCTCAAGCAAATCCCCGGTTGCATTCTTTTTCTTGCGTCCCATAAGTCTGCCTTTCTTTTGTCGCCGGCTATATTTGTTAGATGTAATCTTTGACTGCCGTAAACCGCGACCCCTTTTGTTTTGAGACTGAAGTCTCTTCGACAATCCGGAGAATACCGCGTGAGTGAAGATGTTCAAGAGAATATTTTAACGATCTCCGACATACGAACAATATGCGGCTCGTGGGCCTTGCTGATTGATAAGTCTATGCATGCAAATAAATCGAAATCCAAGCCTCTTCATGTATAATTCAATCCCGGGCGATCATTAGAGTTGCTTTTTGGTGGGAGCCCGGGCGAAGAGCGACTAGTCTAGGACTGGATGGCCGGTATGAGCGCGGGCCACAATGATCGCCGCTCCCCATGCGAATATCTGTCCGTTGAATATGCTTCCAGCGAGCGCCGGATTGGCCCGCCTCCTCTGGCAATGAAAAACGAATCCACACCACTGCCTCCCCGGCGTCATGCCGAGCGTCATACCGAGCAACGCAATTCGGATACATCAAGGATCGACCGGGCAAGTGTTGACGATGCATTGCGGATGCTGCACGCGCAGGATCGCCTTTGCCTGGCGGCATCCGAATCGGTTGCGGCTCAGGTCGAAGAAGCCATCGGCCTGGTCGTCGAGGCCCTGAGCGCCGGGGGGCGATTGATCTACGTGGGCGCGGGAACTTCGGGGCGGCTCGGCGTGCTCGATGCCAGCGAGCAGCCGCCCACGTTTGGCGTCCCGCCGGAAATGGTTCAAGGGATCATTGCCGGCGGTCGCGATGCCTTGACTCGAAGCATCGAGGGCGCCGAAGACAATCCCAAAGACGGCGAACGCGCAATCGTCGAGGCCGGGGTCGGGCGCAACGACGTTGTGATGGGAATCGCCGCCGGTGGCCGGACACCCTACGTCCTGGGGGCGTTGCGCCAGGCCCGCGCCGCAGGCGCCCGGACGATCTTTCTTTCCTGCACGCCGCCGCTCGATGGCGAGCATGAATTAGCCGATTGTCAGATTCATCCGCTCGTCGGCCCGGAGCCCATTACCGGCTCGACGCGGATGAAGGCGGGAACCGTAACCAAGCTCATCTTGAATCAGATTACGACCCTAGCGATGGTTCAGCTCGGCAAGGTTTTTGAGAATTTGATGGTCGATCTGAAGCCCACCAATGGCAAGCTCCTTGACCGCGCTGCCCGGATTCTCGGCGATGTGGCTGGTTTGGAGCCTGATTCCGCCGCCCTGCGTCTGTCCGAAGCGGGCAACGATCTCAAAACGGCAATTGTCATGTCTCTTGCCGGGTCTTCGGCCGATCAGGCACGCGAAACGCTAGATCAATACAATGGCCACGTTGCCCGCGCGATTCGTTCGATATCGAACGAATAGGGGAGATTACGCCCTTGAGGCGGACGAAATCGTACGCAATGGCTGTCGGTGGCGGCGCGTCCTCCCCAAGCCATCGCCAAATCGCTTGAATATTGGTGTTGTTGAGTTTAGTGTTGGACGATGTAAAAGGGAGCCCTCTTGTTGGAAGCTCGATTGATACACCTCATAGCGCGCCTGGCGCCAATTGCGACCGTGCTGAGCCTGACCTCAGGATGCTTCGGTCCCTTGGCCGCGCGCCTTGCGGATAAGGAAGTGTATCCGATTCTTGAGCTCAAGCAGGCCGAGGAGCTGGGGCACGAACGCGAGTTTTCGATCCAGACCGATGTCGATCCCATGACCCAGGCCGTGCTCGATTCGGCGGGCCTTTCGGACGGCGAATATCCGATCGAGGGGCTCAGCATGTCGTTGGGCGACGCGCTGGCGTTCGCGACGCGAAACAGCCGCCAGTATCAGACGCGCAAGGAGCAGCTCTACCTGCAGGCGCTGGACCTGACCGCCGAACGTCATGAGTTCTCGCCCATATTCTCCGGTTCCATATCGGGCCTCGCGGTGCGTGATGCCTTCGTGACAACCGATGCGACCGGTGGCACGTCCATCGAACCCGTACGCACCGGATCGATCGGGACCGGGCTTTTTGCAAGCCGTCTGTTTGCAACCGGAGCGCGCCTGACCGTCGGGATCACAAATGCCTTCGTCAGATCCTTTGGCGCTGACCCGGCCGAGACCGCTTCGGGCAACCTGAGCGCTTCGATTGTTCAGCCGCTGCTGCGCGGGGCCGGCACGAAGGTCACGCTGGAGAACCTGCGCCAGGCCGAGCGCGACGTTGTTTATGAAGTTCGCAGCTTCGCGAGATTTGAGCGCAATTTCATTGTCGATCGAATCGAGGAGTATTTTCGCCTCTTGCAGCAGTGGGATACGGTTGAAAACGAGGAGCGTTCCTTCGAGAGCCTTCGCCTGGGCCGCGAGCGTTCCGAGGCCCTTGCCGAGGCCGGTCGTCTGGATGTCTTTCAGGTCGATCAGGCGCGGCAGCAGGAGTTGATCGCGGAGAACCGCCTGACTCTGGCGCGCACCCGCCTCATCCAATCCCTTGATGATTTCAAGCTGCGTCTCGGATTGCCGACCGAGCTTGCCATTGTTCCCGAGCGCAGCGAGTTCGACGCCTTGTTCGAGCAGGGCTTGGTTCCGGTCGAGGTTTCGCTCAAGGTTGCCGTCGTGCGTGCCCTGGAGGAGCGGCTTGACCTGATGACCGCGTCCAATGCCATCGAAGACCTCGAGCGCCGTCTTGATATCGCGGAGAACAGCCTGTTGCCGACGCTCGATCTTTCGGCCTCAATCGACGTTCCTGATGAAGGCCAGAATCAGTCGCTTTCGTTCGATACGCGACGACGCCGGACGACGGTCGGGCTCGACCTTGACCTACCGCTGGATCGCAAGTCCGAGCGCAACGACTATCGCGCGGCCCTTATCCGTCGCGATCGTTCGGTTCGCGATCACGATGAACTGCGCGATCAGATCGTCCAGCAGGTTCGCTCGACTTATCAGGATCTGGAGCAGGCGCGGTTCACGCATCAGATCCAGGTACGAAACCTGAAGGTCGCCGACCGGCGGGTTGAGAGCTCCCAGCTCCAGCTCCAGGCCGGCCGCAAGCAAGTGCGCGATGTTCTCGAATCCGAAGTCGATCAGCGCGACGCGCGCAACGCGCTGACGGCCTCTCTCATCAATTATACTGTGGCCCGTTTGCGGTTTCTTGTGGCGATTGAGGGCCTTGACGTCGACGATCAGGGGATGTGGAACGAAATTCCATATGGAGAAATTGCAGATGCGAAATCATGAACCCATGTCCGAGAGGCAGCCTGAACCACGCGTCCGAGCGCGACGCAATCGATTCGGCTCACAGGCGATGAAGCTGACGATTGCGGCGATATGCGTCGCGATCACGTTCGGCGGTATCGCGATTTTCCGATCGGCCGACGGCGGGCCCGCGGATCAAGTTCGACGTTCCGGTGATGGCGACGTTCGGTGGCGGGTCGAGCGCGGGAGCCTGACGATCTCAGCCCTGGCATCCGGAGAGCTGCGCACGCGCGAGATGGTCGAGCTTCGAAACGAGATCATGAGCTCAAGGAATATGAAGATCACTTGGATCATTCCCGAGGGGACCAAAATCAGCAAAGGCGACAAGCTCGTCGAGATCGACAGCTCAGATCTCGAAGATGGTTACCGTCAGCAGAAGATTAAACTGGCCGATGCGGAGCTGCGAGCCCAGGAGGCCAAGGACGATCTGGCGATCGCCGAGAGCCAATCGAGGACCGATGTCGTTGCGGTGGCTAATCGGGTCGAGATGGCTGAGATCGATCTGGAGAAATATATCGAGGGCGATTTCCTTCAGGCCAAGCGCCGCAAGGAATCCGCAATACGCATCGCGCAAGAAGAGCTCAAGCGCGCGCAGGACCGTCTGGAGTGGACCAGGCGGCTGGCCGACAAGGAATACGTCACGCAGAACGACCTTGAGGCCGACGAGTTTGCCTTGATGAAGACAGAGGTTGAGCTGGAGACTGCCGAGGAAGAGCTCAAGCTCCTGGAGAAATACACTTACAAAAAAGAGACGACATCTCTGAACACGGCGCTAGTCGAGGCTAAAGGCAACGAGGAGGAGGTTCGGCTGCGCTGGGAGCGCGATCTGAACACCCGCAAGGCCAACCTCAGTGCAACCGCAGAGAAGGCCGCTATCGAGCTGACACAGACCGATAAGCTTTCCGAGCAGCTCTCTGCCTGCGTGATCTACGCACCCACCGATGGCTTGGTTGTTTATCACAAAGATAACAACCGCTGGGGCAGCTCGGATTCGGTTTTGCAGGTCGGGACGACCGTGAACCCCCGTCAACGCCTGATCGATCTCCCAGATTTTTCGAGCTGGATGGTCGAAGCCCGGGTCCATGAATCCATGATCCAAAAGATCAAGATGGGGCAGTCGGTTTTCGTGACGCTCGAATCGCTGCCCGATGATGTCTTTGAAGCGACGGTCTCCAAGATCGCGGTCCTGCCCGATAGCTCAGTCTGGTTTCGCGATACTTCGGAGTACATCGTCGAGGCGAATATAAAAACGTCTTCGCCGAGCTTTAAGCCCGGAATGAGTGGCCGGGCCGAAATCATCATACGTGAGATTCAGGATGTGCCGATCGTTCCGGTGCAGGCGATCAGCTTCCAGGGCGGCAAGACCGTCGCGCGGGTTGTCTCCGAACTCGGGACGACGATCCGCGAGGTCAAGATCGGCGGGAGCAATGATCGTTTCGTCGAGATCACCGAAGGCCTGAGTGCTGGCGAGGAAGTCCTTCTCGATTCCACTTTTATAACGGGTTCGGGCGTCGGAAACCGGCCGAGCGACATGGCCTCGGGCGAACAGCGCGATGCCGCTTCCACCCAGTCCGAGAAGGCCGAAAGCGCTCCGCGCTCCGCGGAACGCGGGCAGCGGGGCTCGGGCGGTGGCAGGCCGGAGGGACGCGGCGAAAGAAACGGCGCGGATGCGGAGAAAAGCGGAGCTTCCGAGGGCGGCGCTGCGGGTGCTGGGCGCGGCGGCATGGATTTCAGCAACATGTCAGATGAGCAGCGCGAGCAAATGCGCAAACGGATGGAAGAGCGCATGGCGAATATGTCGCCTGAAGAACGCAAGACCGCAGAGGAACGCATCAAGCAATTCCGTCAGAACAATCCGGGGGCGGGCGGAAGCTGATAACTCCCGATCGGGTTCTCAATCGAAACAGCCTGCGGCGCGCTGCAAGAGTTGCTCGCGCAGGCGGCGCAGTTCGCAAAGCAATGACCCGTGATTAAGTCTTCACTTCTAGTTCTGCGCACTATTCGCCTCGGCTTGAAGAATCTGCGCGTCCATATATTACGTTCATTTTTAACGACCCTCGGGATTGTCTTTGGCGTCTGCTCGGTCATCAGCATGCTCTCGATCGTCGAGGGCGCGAGCGAAGAAGCTCTGCGTCAGATTCGCGAACTCGGCAGCCAGAACATCATCATCCAGAGCCTCAAGCCGCCGCGCGATGGCGCCACTTCGGGCGGGCGGCGTTCGAGGTTTCAGGCTCTGGATTTCGGGCTCCGATACAAGGATGCCGAACTCATTCACGATACGCTGCCTTCGGTCCGAGTCGTCGTGCCGATCAAGGCGATCAGCATGGAGGTCCGGCGAGGCGAGCGCGCCGAGCAGATCAACGTCCTGGGCACGGTCCCCTGGTATCCCGAATCGACGAACCTTGAGGTCAGCGAGGGAAGTTTCTTCTCCCAACTCGACGTGCACCGCGCGACGAACGTCTGCGTAATCGGAGGCAAGACCGCGCGCGAGCTATTCCGTTTCGAGGATCCCATCGGGCAGTCTTTGACCGTGGGCCGAAACCCGTTCCGTATCATCGGCATTCTTAAAGAATCCGGCGGAGCCTCAATCGGCGGCGAGGGCGAGGATTTGCCCAGCCAGAACGCCGATGTGCTCGTCCCGTTGACGACGCTTCAGGCCTACGAAGGCGACCTGTTCTTTCAGGTCCAGTCCGGTGGTTCACAATCCGAATACGTCGAGCTGCATGAGCTTATCGTGACGACGAATTCGGTCGATCAAGTCATTGCGACCGCCAGCCTGGTCGAGGGCATCCTCAAGCGATCCCATCCGGTCGAGGACTACCGCGTGATCGTCCCGCTGCGGCTGCTCGAGCAGGCTCAACGCACGCAGGCGATCTTCTCGATCGTGCTCGGTTCGATCGCGGCGATCTCGCTGCTGGTCGGCGGAATCGGAATCATGAACATTATGCTCGCTTCGGTCAGCGAGCGGACGCGGGAGATCGGCATCCGCCGTGCGCTTGGCGCGCGGCAAAGCGATATCATGCTTCTGTTTCTTGTCGAGTGTTTGATTCTCTCGGTTGGCGGCGGGTTGATCGGGATGGGGCTTGGCGCGGCCATCCCGTGGATCGTGACGCGATTCAGCCAGATGCCGACGGTCCTGACTCCTCAGGCGTTCATCGTGTCGTTCGTCGTATCGGCAGCGGTCGGCGTTGTTTTCGGCCTCTATCCAGCCCGCCGCGCAGCCTTGATGGACCCCATCGACGCGCTGCGCCATGAATAGGGTTGAAGAATCAGGATGCCTGGCCGCCCCGCTGGCTATGGCCGATACCGTTTCAAGTGATAAATCTTTGTTTCGCCAGGGAGCAGATCGGTCCCGAAACTCATCTCGACGCCCATGTATTGCGGCTCGACTGATTGTGGATTCGTTGTCGCCCCCGAGTAGACGCTCGCCTGCCGCACGCTGCCTACGACGCGCGCTTCGAGTGGGATCGGAGCATCATAACGGACGCCGGGCGGCGCTTCGTTGACGACGATCGTTTCAATCGGGAATGTCAGATCCGTATTCGGAATGCGCACGCGGTCTCGATCCCAGACCAGCCATGCCGGATCGCCGCCGATGGCTTTCAGTTCAAGCACGTATTCGCCGTGCGGTTCGGCTTTGTCGAGCACGAGATCGACCCAGCGGCCTTCGGGTCCGATACCGTTCCATTCGGCGCGCGCCACGGGTTCAACTTTGTCCAGGCGATACAATCGAGCCGCGACGGTTGCGCTGCCAGCCGCTCCACCTGATATGGCTCCCGAGCCCCCGTCATCGGCCCGTTGGGCGAGAAAGACGGCAACCGCCATCACGGAGCCTTCGACGCGAAAAGCGCGGGGAAGAAATTTATCTTTCGGCAGAGGATCCCAACGCTCTTCGCGAGGCTTCGGAATCCATCCGGGCCCGACGGCCCGCCATCGCGAGGGATCGGACCGCGAGAACCCAACGACGGCTGCACCGCCCTCGAGCCGACATGAGCGCACCTGAACGTTGCCGCGAATTGGCTGCTCCATACGAATGGCAAGCGGCATGCCGTCGATCGCATCGAAGGCGAGCCGCCGCTGCCGCTCGACGATCCAGCTTCGCAGCGAACGCAGGTCATTTACGGCGCGTGGATCACCGATGCCGTAGGCCGGCGCGCGGACCATGGTCTCGTCCAGGTCTGACCAACCCATCGGCGGGAACGGCAGGTGACGGCGCGATCTCGCCTCGATCCGGGATCGGTCGCCACGGCGCACGCGGATCCGGCGCAGCGTAACCGGCTCGGGGCCGAAATTAGAAATCTTGAGCCTCTCGCCGCGCGGCGCCGGCCAGAGCGAACTCCAGAGCCACGCGCCGAACTCGCTGCGGTCTCGTTTGAAAAACCCGCCCCAACGGCTCTTCGATTCGCCCGTCAGTTTGGCCAGGCTCGCGAGCTCATCACCGGCCGAGATATAGAGCGGCGTGAGCTCGATTCCGCCGACCGAAAGGACTAGCTCCGAGCCTCCACGCTTTACACCCGTCGCGTCGATTTCGATCATCTGCGTTGCGCCGTCGCGCAGGGGAATCGGAATTCGGACTGCCTGACCCGCGGCGATGTGGATCGGCCTGTATTGGCACGCCGAGCTCGAAGCCGCCAGCACGACCAACGCCATCAGGCGGACTACCCGCGCAGTCGCGCGCTCAGGGCACGCGGCAGGCTCGATTCGATTCGTTTCGGGATGGTTCGAATTTGCGTTCATCTTCGCGCTTGTTTCCGCGTTCTTTCGGTGCGGTCCAGAATCGTTTCGCTTCGTTTCAGTCTCTCTGTGCGCGGACCCTCGTTGAACCGCAGCCGCCATCGTCCACGAGTTCAATCGTCTGCGCCGTCTCAGCCGGGTTTCTCTTCCTCGCCAAGGCCGGGGAATCCTTCGGGCAGGTCGACCGTAACTCGTCCGGATTCGATATCGACTTCCGGCACCAGCGCCCGGACGTAAGGAATCTGAACAGAACCGCCGCCGGTGAGATCAACGGCAAGCGAGGAGCGCCCGCCCAGATCCCTTAGGCCCACGACCCGGCCCAGCTCGCCGAGACGCCGGTCGTGAACCGCAAGCCCTTCGAGTTCGAATTCCCAATGCCAGCCCTCGGGCAGGGGAGGAAGCTCGCCGATGCCGAGGCAAAGTTCGCAGTCTGTTAGCTGCGCCGCCGCCTCCCGATCACCGACACCCGCGAGCGTGATCAAATAGACATCCCCGTGCGGGCGCAACGCCGCGACCTTAACGGCCTTCGGCGCTTCATCGCCGTGCCTGAGCCAGAGGCGCCGCCCTTGCATCAGCTCCACGAAATCCAGCACGTCAGGCGTCAGGGGGGTGGCGCGCACCTCGCCCCTGAGCCCGTGCGGACGCCCCAGGCCAGCCACGGCGAGAAGCCGCAAGTGCGCCCGAGCCGGGTCATCATCCGAACCCGGAGCGCGTGGGGCGGGGCCGGTTCGAGTCACTCGATGATTTGCAGCAATGAT
>JAJFLK010000017.1 GCA_021772735.1 Candidatus Sumerlaeota bacterium
GTAGAAGCCCTCGACGTCCACCTTCTTCGAGGCGAACTTGTAGAGGTTCAGCGAGGCGTTGGCCAGAAGCACGGTCTGGATTTTGCCGTCCGAGAAGATCGCGGCCGGCTGGCCACCTTTGAGGCACATCGTGGCGCACGAAGGCATGTCGCCTTTGGGCGTCTTGTGCGTGTCGTTCAGTGCGTTGTGATCCGATCCCATCATGACCATGCCCTTGGCCGAGCACGAGAGATCGACGAGGATGCCGCTGATGGTGGCGGGTTCCGGAGCGGCGAATGTCGTCGCGACCGAAGTGGTCAGCATAAGCGCCGCAGCCAGGGCTGCGAACAGTTTCGATTTGCGCATGATTGATTCTCCTTAATCTGCGATTCGTGTGGTAGAGACTTGAATTGTGGGACTTAGCCCTTTTTTGAGGTTGCTCTCGTTCGATCTCCCGCCGTAGGACGTCTCTCCCAATCCATCCCGCGCCGGGGCGATCAGGCGGTCCCTTGCCGGTTCCGCCCGAGGGCAACCCTGCCCCTGTATTAACGACTACGCACGGCGCGGCCGGAAAGTTCCCGGGGGTTCATATTTTTTTGAGAATTTTTTGCGGGGGTGTTTTCCCGCGCGGCTGGCGGGCACATTCCAGATTAAGCAAATCAGCTCGCGGCTCAGCCTAATTCTATTCTCGCCGGGTTTCCCCGCTCGCCCCGCGCGCAGCGCTCGTATCGAGGACGCCGTCTTCGATTTCAAAAATTCTGTGGACCAAATCCAGTGAACGGTGGTCGTGCGTGACGACGAGAACGGCCGCGCCTCTTTGCGTCGCCGCAGTCCGGAACAAGTTCATCACCTGCCGACCCAGTTCCTTATCGAGCGATGCCGTCGGCTCATCGGCGAGCAGGAGCGAGGGGCGATGAACCAGAGCCCGCGCGATCGCCACCCTCTGTTGCTGACCTCCGGAAAGTTTAGTCGGCAAGTGTGAGCCACGATCGGCCACGCCCAGCGATTCCATCATCTCCCGGGCTCGGCGCGCGGCATCGCGTCGCGGCATGTCGTCGAGCTCGAGAACAAGGCGGACGTTCTCCTCCGCCGTCAGGAAAGGTATGAGGTTTGAACGCTGAAAAACGAAACCCAGCTTGCGGCGGCGAAACAGATTCGCATCCGCCACGACCCGCCCGTCTTGCATGATTTCCTCTCCGCCGATCTCAAGCCAGCCAGTATCGGGCTGATTGATCAATCCCATGATCGTCAGCAGCGTGGACTTGCCGGATCCCGATGGGCCCAGCAGCGCGACGACCTCACCGGGATACATCTCAAAGCTCGCCTCTTTCAGAGCGCGGACAAGCGTGTTCCCTTCTCCATAATGTTTGGAAAGCCCACGGGCGCGAATCGCTGGGGTGGAAGTTGTCATCCGGACAACACCTCGTTCGGGTCTGCCGCGAGCGCCTTTCTTATTCCAAAAACGCTCGACACAACGGAGATAAGGACAACGAGGATCAGCAGCGAGATACGGTGTTCGTTCTCGATCACAACGCGGCGGGGGAACATCTCGAAGAGCGAATCGCCGAGAACGATCGCGATAACGTATGCGGAGCCGCCGAGCAATAGCGACTCCTGGAGAATCATCCCGAGAATCACAGAGGTGCGAGCTCCCAATAACTTCAGCAACGCAATCGAGTGCATCTTGTCCACGGTCATCGTATAAATGATGAGGCCCATCACGATGGTCGAAATGATGACGAGGATCGCGCGGAACAGACCAATCTGCCGCCGCGTCTTCTCGACCATCCCACCCAGAATGAGTTGATGCTGCTCTGCCACGGTATAGACGGAGACGTCGCGCCAGGCCTTGAATCTCTCTCGGACGCTTTGGGCATCCACCCCAGGCAAGAGGTTCACCATCACCGCGGATATCGGCACGGGCCCGAGCGATGGAATCAAAGCCGCCGGATTCGCCGAGAAGCGCACCAGCTCCGGATCGCGGGCGAATTCACTATCCCGGACACGCTCGAACCTCGCTTCGCGGTCCAATCGAATGGCTTCGTTCGGCGAATCGTTCTGAATCCTCTGCGCATCGGAAAGAGTAAAGAACGCCGCAGAATCACCGCCGGACGACATCATCCCTTCGGTGATTCCGACGACCGTGTAAGTATCGCGTCCGAGTACGATCTTTTCCCCGAGGCCAAGGCCGAGCGAACGATCGACTAGAAATTCATAGTGCGGCTGCGCAATGGGCCGGCCTTCCACAATGCCGAGCCCCTCACCCCGATCGTCCGGCCAGGACAGCCCGAGGCAGGTAAATCGAATCGGCTTGTCCTGCGGAGTTTCGCGCTGAATCGTATGCGAGACATACGACCTCGCGTGGGCGACGCCCGGCACGACCCGCGCGCGTTCCTCCAGATCTCCGGAGATCCTTGAGAGCTCGGCGAACGGTCCGCGGGTGTCTCGCTGAACGATCCACAGATCCGCGTCAAGTCGGTCCGGGAGAGCGGTCGCGTCATCGACGATGCCGTTGTAAATCCCCGTCATGGCCAGCACGACGGTGAGCAGCAGCCCCAAACCGACAACGGTCAGAGAGAATCGGCCAAGATCCTGACGGACATCGCGAACAGCCAGGTTCATTGGGATGCTTCTTTCTCGCGGTTCTCCAGAATTTGGATTCGTTTTCCGTCTTTTAGGATCTTCCGGTCTTCGCCGAAAGGTCGCAGGACGGTGTCGCCCACAGAGAGGCCATGAGTGACCTCCGCGAATTGAGAACTCCGCTGTCCGAGCTTGAGCTCTCGGAATTCCGTGCGGCCGCCGCTTGCAATAAAAACGCCGTCTCGTCCGCCCACGCGCACAAGAACATGGGTCGGGACTCGCATGATTTCGGATTTACGGGAAAGCTCGATCCATGCGTCAACACGCTGACCGAAGACCAGATTTTCGAGAGGCGCATCGAACGTAATATCCACAAGCAGTTCGCGTGTCTCTCGATCAACTTCGCGGCCAATCCGAGATGTGGTTCCCTTCAATTCATGTTCGGGATCGGAACGCAGAACGATGCGCGCCGGATGTCCAACAGAGAGCAACCCGAGGTAGGTTTCGTCGACCCACACGCTGGCCCAGACCGTATCGCTCGCGGCCAACCTCAGCACGGCGGCGCCCGGAACGGCCACCTCGCCGACCTCACGATCGCGGCCGACAATGATTGCGTCGAACGGGCTCCGCACGATCGTCTGGTCGAGCCTTGCGTTGGATCGTTCGAGACCTCGGCGCGCGGCCGCGATCGCCTCGTGGCCTTCGAATTCAGCCGCCTCGGCTCGCGCCAGGTCCGCCCGGGCGACCTTCTCGCGCTCTTCGGCCACATCGAGATCCTCCTGGCTGGAGACCCCCTGCGCGACCAGCGGGCGGATTCTGCGCATCGCGGATTCGGCCCCGGCCAGGACGGCTTCGGCGCGCTCGATGTCAGCGCTCAATCGCCTCAATGCTGATTCGACCCGAGCCACTTCCTGTTCGGCGAGCGCCACCTCCGAGCGAAAAGTGCTGTCATCGATTGAGGCCAATTCCTGACCGGCTTCGACGCGATTGCCCTGATCGGCGAACAGCTCGGCGACTCGGCCGGTCACCTCGAATCCAACGCCGATCATCCGCCGGCTTTCGACGGACCCGGTTCCGAACGCCTCGACGACGATGGGGCCGAGAGAAATTTTATGGGAGGTGACAGAGGTGGGACGGAGCGCGACACGATAGATCGCCGCCAATACCACACCGGCAAACACCAGCCGAACAAGAACGCGACGCGTGCGAATCAGATTAACTTTCTCCATCGTGAAACTCCCTGGACCCTTGGCTTTCTCGTGCGAAGTCGAGATTGCGATGGGGTGATTCGTTCAAGCCTTCTGTCAGCGTCTCGTTTGACATTGCTCCGTCACCTCCCATGGTTTGGGCAGCCATGACTTATTGCGACGCGGGCTCCGCAGCTGGTGCATAGCCCTCGGGCAGCGGCGTGAGTTCATGCATCGCCTTCATGCCACGCTCGGCGAATTCACTGACCTTGTATGCATGTGCCACGATGAGCTTGGCCACTTCGGGATCATCGGAGGTCTCGACCACCTCGATGCCGTTGGGGATGTCCGTGGCCACCATCCTTATTTTGTCTGTGTATTTGACGATTTCGGCGAACAAGGGATCCCAGTGCCGAACTCTCCGGCCGCCTTCGAGCCGATCCATCATCTCGCGCGGATGCCGCCGCAGCGTGTCGAGCAGGTCGGGATCTGTCGTCGTCGTGATGGTCCGCACGCCGCCCGGAATCTCTTCGACGTGCCGGGTAATGCTCTGATAATTGCCCACCAGAGTCCGCGCGTCGCTCATCTCAGGCCCGCCGTGGCCCTGCCCGCTCATGTTTCCGCGCGCGCCCTTGCCCATCCCCTGCCGACTCTCGGCGCCGCACGCCCCTTGCTTCATTCCCACTCCCGCCTTGGGTCCATCGCCCTGTCGCGCTCTCCGCTCGGCCTTGCGGCCCTTGCCTTCGCCCCGAGCGATGTCCTTCGTCATGCCGCACGGGCAAGAGTCCACGCCGTCGTAACTTTGCGGTGTTTCGTTTTTCGATTGCGGCGCTTCAACGGCCGCGCTCTGAGCGTCTTCGTCCGCCCAGGTCGCATCAGCGCCGGGGTTCAACATCGCAGCCAGAAAAAAAACGCTACCCGCCCAAGCAGCGACTCTCATTCGATTTTTCTTTCTCATGATCTTCCGCCTCCCTCTATACGGTCCCTATTGATCTGTCGCAGACCGGCCGCCAAAGCCAGCCCGCGTTAACGCATTGCGCCACGGCCAGGCAGCCCGCAGCTGCGTCTGCCAGGTTCGCTCTGCTCGCGGCAAGGAAAGTTGGCCCATGCCGCAGACCCTCAGTCTCCTTTCTCAAATTCCCCCGTACCGCTTCTCGATGCAATTAATGATGCTGACCAAGCCCTTTTCGGCGACCTGGTAATAGACTTCCCGCCCCCGGCGCTCTGCCTTGAGCAGCCCCCTGTCCTTCATTCGCCCGAGATGGATGGACGCGGCGTGCTGAGCGATCCCACATGCTTCGGCGAGCTGCCCGACGGTGTGCTCGGCGTAGAGCAGCATCTGGACCATCCGAAGCCGCTGAGGGTGAGCCAAGGTCTTGAGGCATTCTGACGCCTTTTCCAGCGCCTCGCTTGACAGGGGTTTGGGTGATTTCGTTTTCATAATCACAAGGATAAATCATGATATGATGATATGTCAATGCTTATTCACAAATCTCTTCCCGCGCCTCCCTCGGCACTGCCCCAGGCGCCTCTGATCCTCCCGACGGGTCGGCCCCCGCCCTCTGCCCTTGATTGTTTCCGCCGCGCGGCTATCATCGACGCTTCTCGCGCAAATAGACGAACCGACATGCAAAGAGGGGCGGACATAGGGATGAACGGCGCAGAAAGTATGATCCAAACGAGCCTGGCGGCGGGGGTCGAAGTCTGCTTCGCGAACCCCGGCACGTCGGAGATGTATCTGGTCAAAGCGATCGACACCGCGCCGGAGATGCGCGCGGTGCTTGCCCTGTTCGAGGGCGTCGTCTCCGGAGCCGCCGATGGATACGCGCGCATGGCGGGCAAACCCGCCATGACCGTCCTGCATTTGGGCGCGGGGCTCGGCAATGCGATCGCGAATCTGCACAACGCCCGACGCGCGCGCACGCCGATGCTCAACGTCGTCGGCGAGATGTCGGTCGTTCACATCGCGCACGACGCCCCGCTGACCTCCGATATTCAATCCCTGGCCGCGCCGGTCTCGGGCTGGCTTCGCACGCCGCAGACGGCCGGAGCGCTGGCATCGGATACGGCGGAGGCCATCGCCGCAGCAATGGGACCTCCCAGCCCCTCGGGCCGGATCTCAACCCTGATCGTTCCGACCGACGTCGGCGCGGATGAAGCCACCGGCCCGGCCGAGCCGATCGCGCCACAAGCCCCGGCCACGGTCTCGGGTGAAACCGTCAGCGCATGCGCCGAGGCCCTGCGCGGGGGCAAAAAGACCGGTATCCTGCTGGCGAGCGAAGCCTGCGGCGAGGCCGGACTGCGCGCCGCCGCCCGCGTCGCCGCCGCGACCGGGGCGATGATCTTCACCGAAACCTTCATCGCGCGGCTCGAGCGCGGTGCCGGACTGCCGATGCCACGTCGGCTGCCGTATTTCCCCGAAGATGTGCTCGGCACGCTCGCCGGGTTCGATATGCTCGTGCTCGCCGGAGCATCGGCGCCGGTCTCGTTTTTCAAATATCCGGATTATCCCAGCGTGCTCTTGCCGGAAGGCTGCGAGACCAAAGCTCTGGCAACCGTC
>JAJFLK010000161.1 GCA_021772735.1 Candidatus Sumerlaeota bacterium
AGCGCCGCGATGGCGGCCAGGCCCAAGCGGGCCGCTCGCGATGAAATTTCCCGGGCGCGGAGGTTGTCTTGCATTAATCAGGACGGACAGATGGAAAGGTTCGAATTAGGGCGGAGACGGCCGAGGCGGAGCCCCGGACCATCGACGCATCGGCCAAACCCTGCCCGGCGTTCAGAACTCGTCGTTCAACGTCTGGCGGACAGCTTCGATCAGGTCGTCGTTCTCAAACGGCTTGGTCAGATAGCGATTGGCTCCGGCCAGCAGGGCGGCGCGGATGTATTTGCGCTCGTCCAGAGCCGTGAGAAAGATGACAGGAATTGTGGCGACCGTCGGATGGGTCTTCATTTTCTTGAAGACCTCCATGCCGTTCAGGTCCGGCATCATGATGTCGAGGACGACGAGATCGGGCGGCCCGGCCGCCATCGATTTGAGCCCGGCTGCGCCATCGGGTGCGATTGAGACCTCGTAGCCCTCGTCTGAAAGAACCCCCTTGATCACGGCCAGCAAGTCGGGGTCGTCGTCAACGACCAGGATTTTTTCTGCCATTTGTTTCCTTCATTCCCGGGCCCGGCACCCTTGGTCCCATCGCCGGGTTTACTGCTTAACACGGATAATGATGGCTGGCATCAATTTTCGGTGCCCGGCGGATCGAGTGGCCGCGCGGCGCCACGAGGCCACCTCAACCTTGAGCCCGGGGCTCGGCCTGCCGATACGTAAGGAGGTAGCCCCTCACCCGGTCGGCACAGGGCCGGCATTTGGGGTATTTACGGATCACGGGCAATCACCGAAGCATTCGCGATGACCCGCGAGCAGAGGAGAAGATCCTTGAACGCAAGCACAACTGACGACACCACAAACCGGCGCCGGTGCCACCGGCTTGAGTCCTCGCTGCCTCTTGAGGCGGCCATCGAAGGCCAGGCTGGCCACGGTCGCCCCTGCCTTCGCGATCTCGGTGCTTCAGGATGTCGAATGATCGCGGATCACCCGGCGGCCCGGGGCAAGCGCATCGGCGTTCGGCTACCCGACCTTAATTCGGCGGTCCTCACCGAGGGGACCGTCGTCTGGTGCACGAATCATCAAGGGCGATCCTGGGAGATCGGCGTTCGATTCGACCCCAGGCGGCCCAGCGATGCCGATCGTCTCTATACTCAGGTTCGCGAGATCGAAACCTACCGGCAAACCGTGGCCGATTTCGAGGGACGCAAGCTCGGCCCGGCCGATGCTGCCCGCGAATGGCAAGATCGATTCGGCGATAAAGTGCTGGTTTGAATCATCTTACAATATATCAAAATCATTTTGAGGGTGTATCGATTGCGGTCCAGTCGCCCTGATCGGGCGATAGAACTTGAAAAATTACAGAGACTGTAAAATTTTTCAGATTGTAAACTTTGCCCCGGCGTGGTCTGATGAACGCAGCTGCCGCCCTGACGTGCGCAGCGGGGTGCGGGTGTTTCACCTCGGACCGTTCCATCGAATCAGCAGTATCAAGACCCCCCATTGCGAGGACATCGGACCCGCGAATGAGTGAACAAAGCGCAGTTCCCGAAGAAGAGTTCGCCGAAGAGGCGGAATTAACGGATTGGATGCAGTCCTTCGATGACGTTATCGGGGATGTCGGTGCCCAAAGGGCAACAGCCCTTCTGCGAGGCCTTATCGATTACGCGGGCCGGCGCGGCATTCGCCTTCCGGTCAATCTCAACACCCCCTACGTCAATACGATCCCAAAGAGCGAGCAGCCGCCTTATCCCGGCGACCGCGAGATCGAGCGTCGCATCAAGAGCCTGGTTCGCTGGAACGCGATGGCGATGGTCGTCCGGGCCAACCGGCGCTCGCCCGGCATCGGCGGGCACATCTCGACGTTTGCCTCCTCGGCGACGCTCCTCGAAGTCGCTTACAATCATTTCCTGCGCGGCGCGAGCAATGGAGACTCCGGCGATCAGGTCTACTTCCAGGGCCACGGTTCGCCCGGCATTTATTCCCGCGCGTTCCTCGAAGGCCGTCTGACGCAGGATCAGCTCGAAAACTTCCGGCGCGAATTGGCCCCCGGCGGTGGTCTTTCTTCGTATCCGCATCCCTGGCTCCTGCCCGGTTTTTGGCAGTTCCCGACGGTCTCGATGGGTCTGGCCGCGATCCTCGCGATCTATCAGGCGCGATTTAACCGGTATCTCGAAGATCGCGGGCTGTGCGATGCCTCGGCCTCGCGCGTCTGGACCTTCATGGGCGATGGCGAAACCGACGAGCCCGAAAGCCTCGGGGCGATCACTCTGGCCTCGCGCGAAAAACTCGATAACCTCACGTTCGTCATCAACTGCAATCTACAGCGCCTCGACGGGCCCGTTCGCGGCAACGGCAAGATCATTCAGGAACTCGAAGCCGCCTTCCGGGGCGCCGGATGGAACGTAATCAAAGTGATCTGGGGCAACGAGTGGGACGACCTGCTTGCACAGGATACGCACGGCCTGCTCATCAAGCGCATGGGCGAGGCGCTGGACGGCGACTATCAGAAATACTGCGTCGAATCCGGCTCGTACATCCGCGAGCATTTCTTCGGGGCCGATCCCGAACTGTTGAAGATGGTCCAGCATCTCTCGGACGATCAGCTTCGCAAGCTCACGCGGGGCGGTCATGATCCGGATAAGGTCCACGCCGCGTTCAAAGCCGCCGCTGATTACAAAGACGGTCCGACGGTCATCCTGGCCAAGACGATCAAGGGCTATGGCCTGGGCGAAGCCGGCGAAGGGCGCAACGTCACACATCAGCAGAAGAAGCTGAACGAGGAAGAGCTGCGCGAGTTCCGCAGCCGGTTCGGGATTCCGATCTCTGACAAGAAGGTCTCGCAGGCGCCGTTCTATCGTCCGCCCGAGGATTCTCGCGAAATACAATATCTCAAAGAACGCAGAGCGACGCTGGACGGTCCCGTGCCGTCGCGTGACACGCGCCAGCCGGAGCTCGAAGCGCCGCCGCTTTCGTTCTATTCGGATCTGCTCTCAGGCTCGGGCCAGCGCGAGGCCGCGACGACGATGTCGATCGTTCGTCTGCTGGGCAAGCTGCTCAAGCATCCCGAGATCGGCAAGCTGATTGTCCCGATCGTTCCCGATGAGGGCCGAACGTTCGGCATGGAATCACTCTTCCGCACATATGGCATCTACGCGCACGAGGGGCAGAAATATACGCCGGTCGATTCGGATACTTTCTTGCACTACCACGAGGCCAAGGACGGACAGATCCTCGAAGAAGGCATCACCGAGGCCGGTTCGATGGCTTCGTTTATTGCCGCCGGCACGGCATACGCCACGCACGGCGTCGATACGATCCCGTTCTTCATCTTCTATTCGATGTTCGGTTTCCAGCGGATCGGCGATCTCGTCTGGGCGGCGGCCGATATGCGCTGCAAGGGATTCCTGATCGGCGGCACCGCCGGGCGCACAACCCTGGCCGGAGAAGGCCTCCAGCATCAGGATGGCCACAGCCATGTCCTCGCCTCGACTGTCCCGAACGTCAAGGCCTACGATCCGGCTTATGCATACGAGATCGCCGTGATCGTCTGCGATGGCATCCGCCGGATGTATTCCGAAGGCGAAGACATCTTCTACTACATCACCGTGGGCAACGAGAAATACGCCATGCCCCAAATGCCTGAGTCGCCCGAAGGCATCGAGCAGGACATCCTGCGCGGCATGTATAAACTGGATGTTCGCAAAGCCGGGCGCGGCGCGCCGGTCGTGCAGCTCTTGGGGAGCGGTGCGATCCTGCGCGAAGTGCGCCGGGCACAGGAGATTCTGTGCGACGATTACAATGTATCTTCAGACGTCTGGAGCGTGACGAGTTATAAGGAGCTGCGAGCCGATGCGCTTGAGGTGGACCGCTGGAACCGGCTGCATCCCGAAAAGAAGCCTCGCGTGCCGTTTGTCGCGAAGGCCCTGAGTTCGACGCGCGGGCCGATCATTGCCGCTTCGGATTACATGAAGTCGCTGCCGGAAATGATTTCGCGATGGACGCCGGAGAAACTCGTTGCGCTGGGAACGGATGGATTTGGCCGGAGCGAAGACCGCGCCTCGCTTCGCCGTCACTTTGAGGTCGACGCCGAATCGATCGTCGTCACCGCGTTGCACGAGCTATCGCTGCGCGGCGAGGCCGAAGCTAGCCTCGTCGCCGAGGCGATCAAGGATTTCGGCATCGATCCCGAAGCCATCGACCCGTTGCGCGCCTGAGCCGGCGCCGGGGCAAGGCCCGCGAGGCGAAGCAAGGCGACATTTCCCAAGTCGCTGCCTGATCGAGGAGAACCCATGGCGATCAAATTTCAACTGCCTGATCTCGGCGAAGACACCGAAGGCGGGACCGTCGTTAAGGTGCTCGTCGCCGTGGGCGATGCGGTCGAAAAAGATCAATCCGTCATCGAACTCGAAACCGATAAGGC
Organism: Candidatus Sumerlaeota bacterium; assembly: GCA_021772735.1. Classification (GTDB taxonomy): domain Bacteria; phylum Sumerlaeota; class Sumerlaeia; order MVZB01; family JAJFLK01; genus JAJFLK01. Next base: position 4,418 of record JAJFLK010000161.1, read on the forward strand.
TCTGCTCGAAGTGCCTTCGCCCGCTTCGGGAAAAATCACCGGGGTCCACGTCGCCGAAGGCGATGAGATCCGCGTGGATGAATTGATTCTGACGATCGACGCGGCAGTGGGTTCTGATGACGCACCGGCCGAACCGGCAGTCCCGGTGAAGGCTCCGCCCAACGTCGAGCCAAAAACGGTCATCCAAGCGCCTGCGAAGCCCGAACCTCGCCCCGTGGCCGAAACTCCTCCGGCGTCCGTACCGGGGCCTCCTCAACCCGAACCCAGCAAGCCCGAGCCTCCCCAACCCGTCGCCCCCAGCGCCGAAGTCGGCGCAGTCCCGGTTGCCGCGAAACCCGCCGGCGCCGGAGGGCCCGCCTCACCTTCGACGCGCAAGCTGGCGCGCGAGCTCGGAGTGGATCTGGAACAGGTTCTCGGCTCGGGATCGGCCGGAAGAATCTCCAAAGACGACGTCATGGCGTTTGCCAAGTCTCGGCTCGCGCCGGACTCGGATCGCGAGGGCGCGCCGGGAGCGCCCGGCCCTGTCGCCGTGACGCCGATCGAACTGCCGGATTTCTCAAAGCACGGCCCGATCGAACGCGTCAAGCTGAACGGCATCCGAAAGAAAACGATCGAATCCATGACGCGATCCTGGACGACGATCCCCCACGTTACGCAATTCGACGAAGCGGACACCACGGACCTCGAAGCGCTGCGCCGCCGCCGTAACGAACAACTGCTCGCCGGGGGCAAGGCCAAGCTGACCGCCACCGTTTTCGTCATCAAGGCATGTGTCTCGGCGCTCAAGGCGTTCCCGCAGTTCAATTCGTCTCTCGATGTGGCCGCCGGTGAGATGATCCGCAAGGATTACTTCAATATCGGCATGGCCGTCGATACCGAACACGGGCTGCTCGTGCCGGTCTTGAAGGACGTGGATAAAAAGTCCCTGCTTCAGCTCTCCGATGAAATCAAAGATCTCTCCGAGCGTGCGCGGCGCCGCAAGGTCTCGCTCGACGACCTGCGCGGCGCGACGTTCACGGTTACGAACCTGGGCGGGCTCGGCGGTACGGCGTTCACGCCGATCATCAATCATCCCGAGGTCGCGATCCTCGGCCTGGCGCGCAGCCAAAAGCGCGTTTCGATGACCGGCGAGCGGCTCGAATCGCGCCTCATGCTGCCGCTATGCCTTTCTTACGATCATCGTCTGATCGACGGCTCGGACGCCGTCCGGTTCACGCGTAAAATTGCCGAAATGCTCGAAGACCCCGGCCTGCTCCTGCTCGAAGGCTGATGAATTCGGACGGTCGATGTCCCGATGATCTTAATGATTCCGTGAACCCTTAATTCTATGACTCAATTGCCCGAATCATCCCAATCCCATAAATCACTCAAGGTCCAGGTGTGCGTCATCGGCGCGGGGCCGGGCGGATACGCCGCGGCTTTTCACGCTGCGGACCGTGGCCTGAAAGTCGCCCTGATCGACGCCGAATCCAAACCCGGCGGAGTGTGCCTGCATCGAGGTTGTATCCCGTCCAAAGCCCTGCTGCACGCCGCCTCTCTGATTGAAGAATCCGAGCTCGCCGCGAACTGGGGCATCCACTTCGAGAGGCCGCGCGTCGACTTGGACCGGCTGCGTGAGTGGAAGGGCGAAGTCGTGGAACGCATGGTCAGCGGCCTGGCTGGACTGTGCCGCGCCCGGGGGATCGAATACATCCAGGGCACGGCGGTGTTCGTCGATTCGGAGCGAGTCGCCGTCGAAGATGCTTCGGTCGCGATGGTTCAATTCGAGCACGCGATCCTTGCCACCGGTTCCTCGCCGGCGATCCCCGCAGCGCTGCGGATCGATAGCCCGCGCCTGATGGATTCCACGGCCGCTCTGGAACTGCCCGATGTGCCCGAGAAGCTGCTCGTCATCGGCGGCGGATATATCGGTCTTGAACTGGCGACGGTCTACGCCGCGCTGGGCAGCGCTATCACCGTTGTCGAGATGACTGATGGTCTGCTGCCCGGCGCGGATCGCGATCTGGTCCGTCCTCTGGCGGCGCGGTTAAAGAAATCGATTTCATCCATCTTGCTTGAAACCGCGGTGACGTCGATCAGCGAGACCAAAGACGGGCTCGAAGTGACTTGGGAAGGCAAGGGCGGCAACGCCACACAGACCTTCGACCGCGCCTTGATATCAGTCGGCCGAAGGCCCAACACCAGCGGGTTGGGGATCGAAAACACAGCGGCAACCCTCGACGAGAACGGCTTTGTCCGCGTCAATCCGGCGCGTCGCACCGAAGATCCCCGTATCTACGCCATCGGCGACGTCGCGGGTCAGCCGATGCTGGCGCACAAAGCCACAGCCGAGGCGAAAGTCGCGGCCGCCGCGATCGCCGGTGAGCCCGCCGCCTTCGACCCTGCCGCGATTCCCGCCGTCGTGTTTACTGATCCCGAGATCGCCTGGACCGGCCTGACCGAAACCGAAGCCAAAGAGCAGGGCCGCAAGGTCAAGGTCGCAAGGTTTCCGTGGGGGGCTTCGGGCCGCGCAGTGACGCTGGATCGGACCGACGGCATGACGAAACTGATTACCGATCCCGCCAACGGACTGGTGCTTGGCGTGGGGATCGTCGGCCCCGGCGCGGGCGACCTCATAGCAGAAGGCGTGCTGGCCATCGAGATGGGCGCCGTCGCCGAGGATCTGGCGGCCGTGATTCACCCGCACCCGACGCTGAGCGAAACAGTCATGGAATCCGCAGAACTGATCTTCGGCAGCGCGACGCACATGCACCGCCCGGCGAAAAAATAGTCATTACAAATTGATCTGCCCGCTATTCGGGCAGCCCCCGCGCGATCAGTTCGCCCCGGAGACGCCCAGCATGTATCCGCTCCAGCCGAAGATGGACATGGATTCGCCGGCCGGCAACCAGTCCTTGGTGATCACCTGATCGTTGCGAAGGGTCAGGACGAAGTTCTCGCGATCCTCCTGGATGTAAATCCCAAGGATGTTCTTGAAGGCGAGCGATTCATAAATGCAGATCGTGTCAGGTCCGGTTTCGTGAAGGATATCGGGACCGCCGAGAACCGTCATGACGTCGCGAAGCGAGGCGCCGGTCGCGATGACGGCCTGACCTCTTTGTGGCCCATAAGTCCGGACGGTATAGATCGTTCCACAACCGGCGGCAAGCGGGGCCAGCGCGCCGAGGATCATCAGGCCCAGTAGTCGTATCTTCATCATTCGTTCCCTTTCTTGTCGTGCTGATCGACCTCCGCAGTTTCGGAGCCGATTCGGAGTGTTGATCCGTACGAGTATCGTCACGGCCGGGCGCTTGTAAAGCGGCTTGTTCGGGCGTGGCGCCGGCCCGGCATCGTTCCTTGTCCGGCCCCCGCGGATTTGCTCTAATGAACCAATTGCCAGAGGCCGATCCGGGCATTATCCACGGTTGGGTGAGAAACGATGGCGGACCCGCATCTTCTTGAATTCCTGCTTCGCACGGTCGAACAAGATGGTGGCGCCGAGCGCTGGAGTTCGCGCAAGGCCCGGTGCCGCATTCTGGATCTGACCAACGCTGACTTCACGCAATGCCGGATGCCTCAGTTCGATTTCGCAGGGGCGATGCTCTCGACGGCGATTTTCGTCAACGCGGAACTCGATGGCGTTGATTTCAGTGTTGCCGAACTCAGTTACGCCGACATGCGGGGGGCGAACCTCTCCAACAGCCGCCTGGATCAGGCCGACCTGCGGAGCGCCAACCTCCAGGGCGCACGCATGCACGACGCCTCGCTCGGCGGCGCGAACCTCGCCGATGCAGCGCTTGGGCAGGCCGACCTCCTCGGGGCCGATCTCACTAGCGCCGACCTGAGCGGCGCCGACCTGCGCGGGGCGTGCCTGAAATTCACGCAGCTCAAAGGAGCAATCCTCGACGGCGCCGACGTGGCTCACGCAGATCTGACAGGATCAGTTCTCGATGACGACGCGCCGCTCCAGATGAAAAACTTCCACAAGGCGATCGTTGACGACCGCGAATATCGTTCATTGAGAAGCAGCATCAAGGCCGCGGCGGGGGCTGAACTGACCGTGATTGATGGAGAGGCCGAGACACCCGTCGCCGGGACCGGGCCCGGGAAATCCGCCGCGTCGCGCTTTGGAGACAAATTGCGCGCCAGACTTCGCCGCGAAGTGAACGGCACTTCGGGCAACGGCGCCATTGTGGCCTGCGAAGAGGATCTCAAGACCGAAGAGGGCTGGTATCGCATTCTCAACATCGAGCCCGATGCATCGTTGGCGGGCATTACCAAAGCTTTCCGTCAAAGGGCTCGGGAATACCATCCGGATAAGAACCGGGAGCTGGGCGAAGAGGAGATTGAAGTCTGCGAACTTCAGTTCTACCTTGCGCGGCAGGCATATGAACGCCTCACCGCGCTGCTCGCCAAGCCCCTCTCGAATCTCGAATGGCCGGCCGAAGTTCCGCGCCGCGCCTCGCCCTTCCATTATTCGGTCGATGAGTATCTGGCCCTGGCCGGCGCAAACCCGAGAAACACAAATGTGCTCTATAATCTGGCGTGGAAGTACTTCGAAGCCGGGATGATGGACGAATCGATCGAAACGTATGAGAAGGTTCTGTTCATCGATCCCTCGGACGAAGACGCAGATTTCAATCTGCGTATCGTCCGCCTGGCCCGGAGCCTGGATCTGCCCCCCGAGCCTTTGCTTGAGGCGAAGACCTGACAAACACAATCCCTCGCGCACGAATCACCTGATTCAGGCCTCGCCGGCGGGTTCATGCCCCCGAGGTGAGCGTGAGACGCTTTTTCTTTGGGTCGAACGTCAGGCCCTGGCGGCCTTCCAATATAGAGATCAAGTCATTTCCTACGATTTCGGCGCGCCAACCTTGCAAGATAACCAGTTCATCACTGGAGCCGTTCAGGCGCGAGGCCACGAGCGCGTCAAGATCGGCCCTTTTGGCCACGAGCTCCGAGGCGATCTCCTCATCCATGGCGCGCGTGCGCACCCAGGCGTCGAGCAACCGGATCAGCGCGGCTGCTTCGGGCGGAGGATCCGGGGGCCGCGGGCCGCGTCGGGGTAGTTCGGGAAAGGGCGGCTGGCTGCCGCGTTCGGTGGCCTCAAGGATGGGCCCGGCAAAGCGGCGCGCGATATCTGGCCGCAGCAGGCGGCAGCTGCCGAGGTCGCCCCGGCTCTTGGGCGGACGACGCGCCAACTCGATCAGAACCTCATTGCGCATGATCGAGAGGCGCGGCACATCGCGCGTCTGGGCCTCGTCCTCACGCCAGCGGACCATCTCGCGGAGCACACCAAGCGATTGTGGGCTGAGCCCTCTTAGTTTCATCCTCAAGAACAGTTCGTCCGGCCCGGCGCGCCGAAGCCGTTCGGGATTACCCATTTGCGCGAACTCTTCGGCCACCCAGCTCGTTCGGCCTAATTCGTCCAGCCTGCGCCCCAGACTGGCGCGCACTTCGGGCAGGTAACGGACGTCTTCGAGGGAGTACTCGATCTGCTCGTCAGTCAGCGGGCGCCTCGTCCAGTCGCTCAGCGTGTGACCCTTGGCCATTTTGTGGCCAGTGATCTTGCGCACCAAATTGGCGAGCGAGATCTGATATCCGTGTCCGACGAATGAGGCGGCGATCTGAGAGTCGAAGATGTTTGCCGGCGCCCGGCCGGCCCGATCGAAGACGATCTCCAGATCCTGGCGACCCGCGTGAACGATCTTCTCAATTTCGGGATCGACCAACAGGTCGTAGAGCGGCGTTAGATCGTCAACTTCGAGCGGATCCACGACAGCGTCGAACTCGGCCGTGGCGACCTGAACGACGCCGAGCTGCACGTAATACCGGCGCTCCTGGACGAATTCCGTATCGAAGGCAAATGAGCCCGCTTCGCGCAGCCGCGCGCAGATTTCTTCGAGCTGCGTCTGTTGCGTGACAAGCATTCCGAGTTCCGGGTGCGGTGGAATCTGGCGTCGGCTGCGGGGATGCGCGCGCCACTGGGGCGCCGCCCCAGGCGGCTTTTCCTGGATTCGGTGGTCGGGTCGCAAGTCCTGCGTCCGATCGGGTCGCGCTGATCCTGCCCGAATGGCCCCCTGAGGTAAAGCGATTCGTCAGAATTCTGTTTAAGGCGGCACGAACCCCGATGAAACAAAGCCCATGCAATCGATGTCAAATCAAGTAGCCAGCATGCAAGAGATTGCATATATTGCTTGTGGATAAGCCATTGATTGCATAGCTTCGAGGTGGAGCGAATCTTGTTTCTACGGCGTGTGGCAGATGTCCGTCCCTGACTTATAAGGGGTTGGGCGCCACGCTGGCGCTGGCTCGCTAATTGCGTATGCTGATCGCGGTGGGGTGCGTCGCGCTCGGGGGCGGTCGTACGTGCCCCCCTGCGATTCGAGCGAATCGGCTCGATCGCAGGGATTTGGATCAAGACAGGACAGAGGGGATTAAATCAGAACCATGGCTCTTCAACGGTATTTTCTTCGCACGGCAATTGCGGTCGCAGCCGGATTTGTGGTCGCCGCAGCCTCGCCTGCCGCCGCGCAGCAGACGACATACAGGATCAACGGAACGGTCATCTGCTCAGGAACGGAGAACAATCCGATTCCCGTGCCGGGCGTGACCGTGGCCGCGATCGATTCGACCTTTGAAATCGCGACGACCGTCACGGATGCCAATGGCTTCTACAGCTTCACGCATGTAACCGATCGGCCGCGGAGTTGCGTCGTCTGGCTCCCCAACCAGCCGCTTGCGCCCAACGGAGACACCACGGCCCTGCCGACGCCGCCGGCCCGAATTACGACCCTGGCCGAGTTTAATATCACATCGTTCTTTTTGCCCGGGCGCGTCGACGCCACGATGCCCGAGACGATCTATCTCGGCAAAGACACCAACGCGACAGATTTCTTCGACAATGATTTCGCGGTCAATTGTCCCGTCACGACCGTCGTCGACGGCCACGTCTTCTGCAAAGATTCCGAGGGTCCGACGGTGTTTCTCGAAGGCGTCACCGTCGCGGTGATCAATCGGGACTTCGTGATCGAAACGACGGTGACCGACGCCAACGGATACTATCGCTTCGAACACACGAGCTTCGAATCCCGCGATTGCATTATCTGGCTTCCGCAGCAGCCGCTCGTGACTCCGGGCATGACGTGGCCCTTCCCATCGCCGCCGGCCATCGTGACCAACATCGGCCTTTCCAATCTGGGGCCCCTATTCCAACCCGGGCGAATCGACGCAGAGCTCGGCGAAACGATTTTTGTCGGCAAGAACTTCGGAACAACGATCTTCCTGGACAATGATTTCTCGGTTCCCTGCCCGCCCTGCAATCCGCCGGTGCTCGAGCCGATCGCTGACCAGATCGCCGTCGAGGGCGACCTCTTCACGAGCCCGCTACCCGTCGTGACCAGCGGGACCACGCCGATCACCTGGATTCTCCAATCCGGTCCGATCGGCATGACGATCGATCCCATGACGGGAATTGTCTCGTGGATGGCCGCGTTCGACTCCGCTCCTTCGGTCGCCGTGACGATCATCGCGGATAACGGCTGTCCCGATGAGGTCACCTCGCAGGTTACGTTCAATGTTTTCGAGTGCATCCCGCCGGTGATCGCGCCTCTTCCGGACGTCGATCTGGCCGAAGGCGAACCGTTCACCAGCGTTCAGCCGGTCCTGACTCAAGGCTCGGGGACGATTGTGTTCGAGCTCATCCAGGGGCCCCTCGGCATGACGATCGACCCCGCGACGGGCATCGTGATGTGGACCGCCACGTTCGAAGACATCGGGGCGCAGGAGGTCATCATCATCCGCGCGGTCAATGGCTGTCCGGATCAAGGCGGGTTCGTCTCCTCGCAGACGTTCACCATCACTGAATGCACGCCGCCGGTCATTGCGCCTCTGCCCGATGTGGTCCTTGTCGAGGGCGAATCCTTCACCAGCGTGACACCCACGCTTATTCAGGGCTCGGGGACGATCGTATTCGAACTCGCCCAGGGCCCCGCCGGCATGACGATCAATCCGGTGACGGGCGTCCTTTCGTGGACGGCGACTTTCCCGGACCCGACCGAACCGATTTCAATCATCATTCGCGCCGTGAACGGCTGCCCGGATCAGGGCGGGTTCTCCTCCTCGCAGACGTTCACCATTACCGAATGCACGCCGCCGGTGATTGCACCTCTGCCCGATGTGGAACTCATCGAAGGCGAGGTGTTCACCGGTGTTGAACCCACCCTGATTCAGGGCTCGGGGACGATTGTATTCGAACTCGCCCAGGGCCCCGCCGGCATGACGATCGACCCGGCGACAGGCATCGTCAGCTGGACGGCGACTTTCCCGGACCCGACCGAACCGATTTCAATCATCATCCGCGCGGTCAACGACTGCCCGGATCAAGGTGGATTCGTCTCCTCGCAGACATTCACCATCACCGAATGCATCCCGCCGGTGATCGCGCCTCTGCCCGATGTTGACCTGGCCGAAGGCGAACCCTTCACGAGCGTCCAGCCGGTTCTCACTCAAGGATCGGGGACGATTACTTTCGAGCTCGTCCAGGGGCCCGCCGGCATGACGATCAACCCCGCCACCGGCGTCGTCATGTGGACAGCGACATTCGGCGACGTCGGAGCGCAGGAGATCATCATCATCCGCGCCGTCAACGGCTGCCCGGACGAGGGCGGGTTCGTTTCCTCTCAGACTTTCACTGTTACCGAATGCACGCCGCCGGTGATTGCGCCCCTGTCTGACGTGGAGCTTATCGAAGGCGAGATGTTTACGAGCGCACAGCCCACGCTGACCCAGGGCTCGGGGTCGATAACATTCGAACTCGTCGAAGGCCCCGCCGGTATGACGATCGATCCCGTGACGGGCATCGTCAGCTGGACGGCAGCGTTCGCGGACCCGACCGAGCCGATTTCAATCATCATCCGCGCGGTCAACGGCTGCCCGGATCAGGGCGGGTTCATCTCCACGCAGACGTTCATCATCACCGAATGCACGGCGCCGGTGGTCGATCCCATCGATGACGACTTCGCCTTCGAAGACACGCCATACACAGGCCCGGTGCCGCAACTCTCGCCGGAGACGACTCAGCCTGCGACCTGGGAAATCGTGATGGGGCCGACCGGCATGACGGTTGATCCTGCGACGGGCCAGGTGAGTTGGCCGATGCCGGTGGTCGAATCAGCGCCGGCGATGGTCGTCCTTCGCGTGACCAATTCGTGCGGCAGCGCCGAGGTCGGTTTCAATATCTTCGACGGCAATTGCGTCTATACGACTGAGAAAGACGAAAACTATTCACAACTGGGTGAGGCCGGAGTCGTGGACTTCCTTCGCGGCGTGCTGGCGGGCGAGGGCTCGGTCTTCGTCGAGCAAGGCCGAGGGCTCTGCATGCAGGTGCCCGAGCTGGGTGATAACATCACCTTCTGGTCCTCGCCGCATCAATGCGTCCCGCTCAAAGACCGGACGGTTTATCGCGCGTGCATCGAAGCGTCGTTCGATCGGCCCGATCCCGATATCAACACGATCCCGCTGTGGACCTTCTGGTACGACAACTGGGACCCGTGCGATCTGGGCAACATCTACGGCGGCGAGCACTGGTTCGCCGACGTCATGGGCGGCGCAAGCGGCATCGATCGTGCCCAGGGCCGGTCCAAATTCGAGGTCTGGTTCTCGCCGATCCCGGTTGAAACCGATCAATGGCGCGGCACGATCGAAGAAGACGTGATCAACGCCTTCCATCCTTCGGTCGATAACTTGAACGACTTCCGATACGGCTTTAAAATCGTCGATATCGGCTCGGGCAACATGGGCGCGAACCTGGATTTCGGCACGATCTGCATCGAAAGCATTAAGATCCAAAGCCTGCCGATCGATTGCCTCAAACTCGACGCGACGCTCTATGACGTGCCGATCTCCCCGGAGACTCACGCGGCCTCGGCCATTGGTGAGACCCCGCTATTCGCGGAGATCGGTACCGACGGCGTGGCAAGATTCAATCTCTCCAACGGTGACGACCGCACGACGCTGTTTCCTCTGGCGCAGACCGAAGAGCGGGCCGAAATATTCCCGGCTCTGAACGTCATCGGTCTGTATCCGGTTCTGTGGGAGAGCGATACGCTCTATCGCGTTCGGACGGACATCCAATCCGGCGCCAACTCCGGCGAGACGGACCCGATCGATGCGATCCTCGTCAACTACGACACCGTGACGAACGAGCAGGGCGGCATGCACTGGGCCGTTCGCGGGATGCCGGCGTCGCCCGGCTTCCAGGATAACTTCTTCCGGGCCGGTTCGCCGCGCGATGCCGCCATAACGGACGGTCCGCAGACGTATACGCAGTTCTTCTACAGCAATAACACGACGGCCGACCCCCGGATCGGAGCGGACCGCTTGCGTGGATTCGTCCAGCTCATCAATCGCACTGATCTGTATACGGAACAGAGCGGAACCGACCCGCTTGAGATCCATAGCCTGGCCGTGGACCGGATGATCGCCCCGCCGCAAATGCCGTCGGGTGTGTCGGTCTCTGGGAACTAGGGCGCTCTGCGGCCGCATCCTGAAGGTGCTCTACCGGAGGGAGCCGAAAACCTGCGGACTGCCGCCATTTGCGGCTGGCCTGCAGCATCGGCCCGCGCCGGGATTCGAGCAAATGGATAACTGTCCTCGGCTTTTCGGCTCATAATAATTGCGTTGCACTGTCGAGATGCACCCGAGTGCTCTCGAAGATCGTTTTCCTGTTGGCCGTTCAACGCGACTTTGCGATCATCAACCGCGCGACGAATGACCTGCAGCGCCAGAGATCCCGGGTCGGGGATCGCCTAGCGAAGGAGTTTAGTATACTGTTTGAATGAATAAGTAATTGTAGAGGGAGACCTCCCGGCTGTACGAATGGCGAGACCGGCTCAGCGAGTCGGCTCGCAGTCAGACCCAGGAGGAATCCCATGGCAAGTATGACTTACATCGGACTGGATGTTCACAAGAAAACGGTCGTCTGGTGCGCCAAGACGGCCGGGGGAAAGATTAAAGGCGAAGGCACGGTGGCGGCAACCCGAGCGGCGTTGACGAAATGGAGCCGTCAGCTTGACGGTCCGTGGACCGGAGCAATGGAGGCGACGATCTTCACCGGATGGATATACGATCACCTCAAACCCCGTGCCCGCGAGCTCAAGGTGGCCCATCCGTTGATGTTGCGGGCCATCGCGGCGGCCAAGAAGAAGAACGACCAGGTCGACGCGCGCATGCTGGCCGATCTGTTGCGCTGCGACTTGTTGCCCGAGTGTCACATGGCGCCGGCGCGGATCCGCGAGCTTCGCCGCGTGCTGCGGTATCGCAATCTGGTGGTGCGCCAGGCCGTGGTGATGAAGAACCGCACGGCCGGGCTGCTGATGGAAGTCGGCGCTCCATACGACCGGGCGCGTCTGCATCGCAAGGGCTACTTCAACGACTTGCTCGGTCGGCTGGACGAAGTGCCCGAGACCGTCAAAGGTCTGCTGTCGATCAGCCGGGCGACGGTCCAGGTGTTCGAGCACGTTCAGCGGCGTTTGCTTGATGGCCTCAAGCATCACCCGGACCTGGCCGAGCGGGTCGAACGCCTTTCGACGATTCGCGGCGTGGGCGAGGTGACGGCGCTGACCTGGGCCTTGGAAGTCGGCGAGCCCGAGAGGTTCCGTTCGATCGGCCGGGCAATCAGCTACTGCGGGTTGTGCAGCGCGCAGCGCGAATCGGCCGGCAAGGAGACCCGGGGGCCGATCAGCAAGCAGCGCAACCGTCACCTGCAGACGGTGCTGGTCGAGGCGGCCAAGATCGCGCCGCAGTGGAATGAATCGCTGGCTGCGGTGCGTGAACGCGAACGGGCGCGCGGCAACCGAAATCGCGCGACGCTGGCCGTGGCGCGCAAGATGGTGGCTTACCTGCTGGCCGTGGACAAAAGCGGCCGCGCATTCGAGACTCGGAGTCCTGAGACCACCGGCGGCTGAAGGCCTGAGGCTCTGAAAGGAGACATCGACATAGTTCGGACGCAAGCGAGCGAACCGGCCCGCCGGTCCTCCCGATTCGGGGACTGCGCGACGGGTCCGAGCGATCGGGCCCCGATGCGACCGCTATACTGTTTGGAGGTCGGCGGACTTCGCCCTAACTCAATC
>JAJFLK010000162.1 GCA_021772735.1 Candidatus Sumerlaeota bacterium
GGGTCGCCGACGACGTCGATGATCAATACGTGACTATCCCGGTCAAGCTGACCGAAGAGCAGATGCCCAAGGATCGCTGGATTCGCGCCGCCGAATTCCGCGCCGGGGGCAAATGGGTTCATCACATCATCGCCCGGCCGATCGGTGGCATCGCCCCGGGATACGAAGCTCGCGTCATGCGTCCCGGATACAGCCGGAAGCTCCCGGCCCAGGCCGAGCTCAAGTTTCAAATGCATTATCACAAGGAGCCGGGTGAAGGCACGGGCGCGTGGGATAGCTCCGAAGTCGCCGTTTATTTCTGGCCAAAGGGCACCGTCATCGAGCACGTCAAAATCACCGAGGCGCTTCCGGCGCGCGGTTTCATGATTCCGGCCGGCGACGGCAATTACTCGCACGGCGGCAGCTATACGTTCGATGTGGACAGCGAGATCATTTCTTTCAACCCGCACATGCACCTGCGCGGCAAGGCCGCAAAGATGGTGGCGACTTTCCCCGACGGCACCGAGAAGGTCCTGCTCGAAGTGCCGAAGTACGATTTCAACTGGCAGACCACGTATAAATTCAAAGAGCATGTCCAGGTGCCCAAGGGCACGCAGATCGATATGACGCTGTGGTGGGATAACTCGGCGGAGAACCCGGCCAATCCCGACCCGACGACAGACGTCGTTTATGGCCGTCCGACGACCGCCGAGATGGGTTTCGGCTGGATGTACCACACGCCGAGCGAACCGGTCCACATCGTCGTCGGCGAAGAAGACGCGCCCTCGGCCGATGCGCCGGGCGACATGGGCGGCGGCGAGTAGGCCGAAGGCGCGCCGGGCGCGAGCTAGAACTTATCGAATCGAATCATGCAGAGTCGGGCCCATGTCTCATGTGGTCCGACTCTGTCTTCTTTTTTTCAAGTGGGGCGTTCCATCTGATGTGGAGTGGAAAATGAACGTAATCGTGGGAAATATTTGCAAAAAAGAAATGCGCGTGTTTTTTGAGCCGAACTGTGAGGAATTCAATCTTGCGCCGAAAACTTTTCTTAAGTTCGGCTGGTCTTGGGATCGCGAGCCGCACCAGATAAACCTGGAGTGTTGGGGGGAAAGCATGAGCATTCATTACTGGGATATTTCTGATCAAGTCGAACCAACTCCCTGCGAGCGTGCAGAGCGTCCGCGTTCATCGACGGGGGGCCACACAGAATTCAGTTTTGATAATTGCATAGTCGCCTGTATCGAAAATCGCTGCTCACATCCTGTGAAGATCGAGCATTTGATTACGCGTCTCCATTGGGGATCAGGTTCGCACGTCGAGACGTGTCGATTTGATCTACACCCCAAGTCTGCTCTTCCTCTTTTTATGTATGATCATCCGGTCACAGCTCTTTACCTTATCCAGTCCCCCGGTGGGGTTGTCATAGGATATGATGAGGTGGGATATCAGGCTCTGACTGAGGGCTTGTAGGGCGGGTCCGAGTCCCCTGTGGTGTTCGAGCTGCGACCGAAGGCACTGGAGCTGTTCGCTCCTCGCCGGGCGTCGGCACGGGCGCAATTGAAATCGAGATCGACTCTCTTTTTTATCCGCCCAGGCCCGGCGGCAGATACGTGAACAGCGGCAACTGCACCAGCGGTTGGTTCATGAAGCCGACGAACGGGCGGTAGTTCATAAACCCGCCGACGTAGATTTGGGCGACGAACGCGAACCAGATGAGCGCCGTCGCGACGGTCAGCCCCACTCGCGCAACAACCCCGCCCAGGCGCACGGGGACCGCGATGAATTTGGAGCGCGGGGCCGCGAGCCGTGCCGAAGCGACGATCCCGAGCCGATCGAACACCGCCCGCTCATAGGGGCGCAATTGATGGCGTGTCAGGATGGCCTCGCGCACGCAGGCCGCCATAGCCCGGGCGTAGAGCCGCGCGGCCGCCAGCCGCAGACCGACGAACGCCGCGAACCCGGCGGCACCGAACCAGAAATAATACTTCTTCGCGACCCCGATCAACTCGGCGTCGTTGAGCTCGGCGAGCGCGGGGTTCATCTGCTCGAAGAAACCGGGCACGAGCCAGCCGATCATCAGCGGAAACGACGCCAGCGCGTAGAACGCCGATAGAAGCAGCGCGCGATATCCGGCGCGGCGCACCAGCGCGCGGACGACCTTGAATTCATAGAACGCTCGCCACTCGCCGGTCACTGCGTGCCGCGCCTGCGCCATCGGCAGGTAGAGCATGACGGCGATGAAAAGCGCAACGCCGAGCAGGCCGGTCGAGGTCCCCAGCGAAGACTGCTCATAGTCCTTGTGAAACGAGTGGGCCCAGCCGGCATTCCAGGAAAACAGCCAGATCGCGCAGATCGGAAGTGTGACGACCCAGGTGTTCGCGAGGCCCTGCGCTCCGATGCGCAGGTTGAGCCCGAACGAGCCGAGGGCGCGTTTCAGCGTCCTGCGGATGCGCGGGGCCTCCCGGACCGGGCCCGACGAAGTATCCCCCGGTGCCGCGCGGCGGCCTAGCACCCAGGCGGGCCAATTCGCGTGCGTTGCAGTCGCCGGATCGTCGAGAACGAATCGCGCGAAATCTGTTTGCGAACTTGTCTTGTTGTCTGTGCCATCCGGCGTCTCGCTTTGGCCCCCGAGCCTCCACCACTGCTTGAGTGCAGAGCGCTGCATCGCGCGATACGTCCAGCCGATCACGGCAACGCTCAGCAGCGGCGCCTGGGTCAGCACGACGCCGATGAACGACTTGAGAACGAAGAAGACAGTGCGGCGCAACTTGCCGGGCTTGGCGACATCGGTCTGATCGAGTTGCGCCGGATCGAGCTCCACATGAGCCTCGGCCGTCGTCGATTCAGGGTTCGTGTTCATGCGATGGCCTCCTCCAGAGCTGATCCCTCGGCGTGGGGTGTCGGCACGCCCGCCAGCGCCCCTAGCGTCGCCGCGACGTTCAGTTGCTCGACGGTCCGATCGACGACCCCGCCGCGCGGCACTCCGGGCCCAAAGAAGTGAGCGAAAATCTCACGCGATGAGCGCGAGTTGAAATGATGCTGGCAAGGCACGGCGCGAAGGCGATTCGTATCTCTTCCGCAATCGGGCACGACGCAGAAGATCGTGTTTCCTCGATACTCCTCATCCGCCTCGGTGGCCTCGACCAATCGCCGCAGCCCGTCATCCATGATCGCGATGGCGCGCGTGTAGTGGTCCATGTATCCCCAGTGCACGTAGTCGCAGTCGTTGTAATTGATCATCATCATCCGGGGCCGCAGATCGGACATGGCGCGGATCGCCAGCTCGGTCAGCAATTGATCGCCCCTCGGGTTGACCAGCCCGGACTCGCCGTAATACCCACGCCACTTCTCCCAGAAGGCTTCGGTCGCATTGGATCGGCCGCCGCTCTGTTCGACTCTGTAATCGAGCGATTCCATCCGGGCCAGCTCGGTATTGCCTTGGGCCAGTTCCTTCCCGTCGAGCTTTCCCTCTGCGATCTTGCGGCGCAGCAGATACATCTTGAACCGGAAGAGCGAGAGAACGTTCGAGCGAAATTGAGCGCCGAACAGGTGATGATTACTGAAGGTATAGAACTCCTCGTCAATGCGATCCTCCCCGTTGACGATCAGCGCCTGATGTTCGGGGACCGCGAAGTTTTTGCGCAGATACTCGAACAGCGTCGGCACACGGGCCTCGAAGCGTTCGCCGAGGAGGCGTTTATCGACGTCGGCGTATCGATCATAAATGCCGGTCAGAATGTTGAGTGTTCCTTGCCCGTGGCCGGTGTTCTCGGCGGCTGGGCCGATCTCCATGCGAGGAAAGAAAGTCCCTTGCGGGATGAACTCGTGTCGGAACCAGGGGCTGAACGTATGGGCCGGGTCGATGGTCTCGCGCCGTCTCACCCCGCCGCCGAATCGAATGATGATGACGTTGGGGCCCCGATAATCCGGCTTGCCCGATGATGCGGCGGGCGCGTTGCCCGCGCCCGACCTGCCCTGCTCTGCGGGGAAGATGATCCCAGAATATCCGACGCCCAGGCCCGCGCCGAGCGAGGCCGCAACGGCGCTGCCCAATCCCCCGGCCACCCCGCGCATGAACACCCGACGGCTGACGCCGGAGCCGGAAGTGGCCGCGGCGGGTCGGTCAAGAGTTCCTTGGGCTCTCGGCTCGACCCGCGCGTCATTTCCTGCATCACGCCCCGCATCGGCCCCTGCCTCAACCCCAGGCCTGCCATCCTTTGTCCGGATCGCTCGGGGCAGCTGCTTTATCCTCGATTGGTTTTTCATGATGGCTCCCTCCAGCTTCACTTTTTTCGCCGCTTTTGCGGTTCTCGATACCGGCCCCCGGGACGTACTCCAGCAGGTCACTCGGCTGGCAGCCCAGTTCGCGGCAGATGGCGGCAAGCGTGGAAAATCGCACGGCCCGCGCCTTATTCGTTTTCAGGATCGATATATTGGCCAGCGTGATGCCCACGCGCTCGGCCAGCTCGGTGAGCGTCATCTTGCGTTCCAACAGGATGCGGTCGAGCTTGACGATGATCGGCATGGGTCAGGCC
>JAJFLK010000163.1 GCA_021772735.1 Candidatus Sumerlaeota bacterium
CCAAACACGATTTTGATGCTGACGCTTATCTTGACGGCCTTGTGCTGGACGCTACTGATATATCAAAGAAGGCAGATCCAACGCTTCAAAGACATCGGCGAGCGTATTCAAAAAGAGAAAGAAGCCGTGTTTTCGCTGATGGACATCATTGGCGAGAGGTCGACGCGGACGCTCGATGTTGAGGAGACGCTCGACGTCATCGCGCAATACGTCGTCGATGAAACGCGCGCCGAGTCGGGCGCGATTTTTCTTCTCGATGATGTCGAGAGCACGCTCCAGGCGCACGTGGTCGTTGGCCTTTTCCCCCCGTTGTTCGATGACGCCGAAGTCTCGGTGAGAGGAGACAAATATCAGGCCGATGTCATCCGCAAGCACAAGATCAAAGCCGGCGAAGGGCTTATCGGCTCGATGCTCAAGCGCGAGAAGCCGCTCCTCATCACCGATGCCGAAGCCGATCCGCGCGTTCCCCGTCTTGCCTCAGAAACCTTCTCGGTCCATACGATGGTCCTTTGTCCGATGCGCGTTCGCGGGCGCGAGCTCGGCGTGATCGTCATCGTCAACAAGCAGGGCGAGGCGATTTTCAATTCGCACGATACGTTCCTGCTCCAGGCGCTTGCCGATCAGGCCGCGATAACGGTCGATCTGGTCAAGCTATACGATGTTCTGGCGCGCCAGCAAAAACTCGAGCAGGAATTGAGTATCGCCAGAGAATTCCAGCGCATGCTGCTGCCGCACAAGTTGCCGCACGTGCCGGGTTTTCAAATCAGCGCGCTCAACGATTCGGCGCTTTCGGTCGGCGGGGATTTCTACGACTTTTTCCACATCGACAGCGATCATCTGGCCATTGTTATCGGAGATGTCTCGGGCAAAGGCATTCCCGGCGCACTCATCATGACAATGGTTCGCTCGACGATCCGAGCCGAAGCGCGAGAAACGTACTCGCCAAAGGAAGTGCTTCGCCGCGTGAACGAGCGCATCCTCGCCGATACCAAAGAGAGCGTCTTTGTGACCATCACCTACGGTATTCTGGATTTCGACACGAGGCGATTCCGGTTCGCGCGCGCCGGACACGAGCCGACTCTCTTGCGACGCGGCTCCGACGCGGCGGAGATCACCGTCTTGCAGCCCGAGGGGATGGCGCTCGGGCTCGTGCCATCGGAGGTCTTCAGCATCATTGAGGATATGGAATTGCAGCTCGACGCCGGCGATACGGTACTTCTCTATACCGATGGCGTCGTCGAGGCCGTGAACACGGATTCCGAGGAATACAGCCGGCAGCGATTGATCGAGGACTTCGCGCGCCACGCCGAGCTGCCTGCCGCGGAATTGGTTGACGTTATTTCAAGCGACATAAGCCGGTTTGCTCATGGAATACCTCAGCATGACGATATAACCCTTGTGGCGTTCACAGCGACAGCCGCCGAGGATCAACCGGGCCAGGACGGCGAGATCGAGGCCGAGCCCGGCCCGGCGGAGCAGAGCCGACCCCACATCGAAGAAGCCTGAACGCCCGCGTCGGAGCAAGCGCCTTGCCTGTCAAACCGTTCTCCCTGGAATTTGAGAAGGCTGAGAGCGAGACAGCGCCGCATATCCTGTGCCTTTCGGGGTATCTGGACGCAAACAGCGTCGAGGCATTCGAGGAGGCTGCCGCGAAGATCCTGGTTTCCGGCGATCCCCGGGTCGTGCTCGATATCACAGAGCTGACATACGTCGCTTCGGCGGGTATCGGCGCGATCATCGCACTCGTGCAGAATCTGCGCCGAGCAAGCGGCGACCTTGTCTTCATCAACCCGGCGCCTCTGGTGCGAACCACCCTCGAGCGGTTGAGGTTCATATCCGTCGTCACCGAAGCGCCGGACCGGCCCGGCGCGATCGCAATGCTCGGGCCCGGCTCGGGCTTCGAAGATCTTGATATCTAATCCGTGCGGGCGCCCGCGGGGGGCCCTTGAGGAGCTTGAGAAATGGCAAACGATATCCCCCCCAAAGCAGTCGGTGACGAAGATCGCACGGCCGATCGGCTCGGAGGCCTGATCGAGCGCGCGCACTTCATGAACCTTATCCACCGCACGCTGCGATCCACGCGCAAGGTGAGCGAAATTTATCCGATTATTCTGGGCACGCTTGTCTCGCCGCAGGGGATGGGATTTTCCCGTGCCGCCGTTCTGAGATGGGACGAGGCGCAGGCACGATACCTGGGTCACGCGGCCCTGGGCGCCGCCGAAGCTGAGGCGCACCGGACGATTCAGCGCGAGCTGAGCGAAGAGCTGAAACGCATCCGTGCCGATTCGGGCGAGGCGATCAAGGCGAACGGGGGCGAGAGTGACGAGGCCTCGCTTTACTGGCTCGATCTTGCCGAGATGGGCGAGGAGCGATTCTGGCAGACGATCTTCGATCAATACGCCAGGCACAACCCGGGCCTGGACCGCATCGGCCTGATTCGCATCCGAGAGAAATATGTGGACGATCAGGATCGGCCTATCCTCAGCTTTCTGGAACGCTTTTTTGCCTCGCGCCGCAGCGAATTCGTCACGGCGGCCGAGATGGCGGCCTCGCCCCTGCACCGCGAACTGAAGCAAACGCTGGCCTCGGACATGCTCTGGTCGAAGATCCAGACCCAGAGGGGCACGCGCCTGGTTATCATCGTGGACAAGATGTTCGAGGCCGAGTCAATCGACGATATCGACCGCATGCATCTGGATTGGTTCATCAGCCAGGTCTCGCTCGCGATGGAAAACGCCGAGCTGATCGAAGAACTGATGGCCCGGACCCAGGCCCTCGAAGAGCTCGATACGCTGAAAAGCAATTTCCTCTCCACAATCAGCCACGAGCTGCGCACGCCCTTGACGGCAATCTCCGGTTTCACCCGGCTGATGATCGACAACCGCGTCGGTCCGGTCTCGCCGAGCCAGCGCGAAATTCTGGAACGCGTTCTGGTCCAGGCCGATGGGTTGACCAATATCGTGAACGACCTGATCGAGATCGTGGAGATCGACTCGGGCGCGACCCTTCAGCTCCAGCTCCATCCCATCGATCCTCTGAACGTGCTGATGGGAACCCTGCCCAAGCTCGACCCGCGCCGCGCGACCAAGACGGTCCAGGTCGAGCCGGTCGTCACGGCCCCGGTGCCGCAAATCCTGGGCGACGAGAAGGCTCTGGAACGCGTCTTCTACCATCTGCTCGACAACGCGATTAAATTCTCACCCGATGGCGGCAAGGTGCGGATCGAATTCGAAACCGGCCCGCGCGATCTCTCGATCAGCATCATCGACGCCGGCATCGGCATCCCGGCCGACCGACTCAAAGAGATCTTCGAGGCGTTTTACCAGGTCGATTCGCAACTGACCCGCAGTCACGAGGGCATGGGCGTCGGCCTGACGCTGACCCGCAAGCTCATCGCCAACCTTGGCGGCCGCATCACGGTCGAAAGCGAACCGGACCGAGGCACGAAGTTCACGGTGGTTCTACCCATCGCGGTCGAACGGTGATGGGGGCCGCGCCTCTTCATCTGTCACGCAGGCCGCACGTAAGGTCATCCTCTCGCGCCGCATGATTCCTGCTGCTTTCGAGTTCCGGCTCGATTAATAGTGGGGGGCCATGACCCCTCCCGCGCTCAGTATCCGATCGCTCTCCAAGTCCTTCCTCGTGCCGCGCCTCCGGTCCCGTGCACAAGGCGAGGCCGACTCAGAACGCAAGATCGATCCGCGCCGCGAGCCGCACACGCGCCGGCGCGATCGCCTGAATGTCCTGCACGATTTGAATTTCGAAGTCGCGCCGGGTCAGACGCTCGGCGTGGTCGGAGCGAACAGTTCGGGCAAGACGACGCTGCTCAAGATTCTGGCTGGGGTTATGCAGCCCGACGCCGGCGGGTTCGAGGCGCGCGGGCGCATCGGCGCGTTGCTCGAGCTGGGCGCGGGGTTCCACGGCGATCTGACGGGGCTGGAGAATATTTACTTGAACGGCGCGCTGATCGGGCTGGGCCGCCGCCATACGCAGAATCTGCTGGCCGAGATTGTCGAGTTCTCGGGCCTTGAGCGCGCGATGGGCGTGCCGCTGCGGCATTACTCCTCGGGCATGGTCGTGCGCCTGGGCTTCGCGATCGCAACGCAGCTCCAGCCCGATATCCTGCTGCTCGACGAGACCTTCGCCGTCGGCGATGCGGCGTTCCGGGCCAGGGCCGTCGGCCGAATTCAGGAAATGAAACGTCAGGGCCGGACGATGCTGATCGTCAGCCACAGCGCCGAGCTGATTCTCCAGCTCTCGGACCGCTGCATCTGGCTCGACGAGGCGCGCATCGCGATGGACGGCGCTCCGGCCGACGTGCTGACCGAATATCATAGCCGATATGGCTCGGACGAAACCCGCGCGACGGGCCTGATCCTGCGCATCACCGGCGCGGATGAAGAGGTGGACGCGGCTGCTGCCGACGCCTCGCCCGTTCGGCTCGTCGGCGCGGAGGTAGCCGACGCGACGACGGGAGCTGCGGGATCGGCGGGAGCTGCGGGATCGGCGGGGGCCGCAGGGTCCCGGCCGTCGTCTGTGCCGCTGGCGAGCGGCGACGCTCTAGCCGTTGACGTCGAACTGGAAATCGAGACGGCGACGCTGGACAGAAGTGAGTTTATTCTCCAGGCCCGGTTTCGCCGCGACGATCGTTACCTCACCGCCGAGGCGATGGTCGATTTGCCCGAACCGGACGAGTCCGGCGTTCACACGGAACAGGAGTCCGCACCGCAACCGGGGTCTAAGTCTCCCCGCAGGTTGTGCGTCGAGTTCGATCCCATCGTGCTGGCCTGGGGAACCTACAATGTCGTGATACGGCTGCTGCGGCGCGTGCCGGGCGAGGCCGGTGGTAGAAAATCCCTGACCCCGGTACTGGTCGGCCGGATCGAGCTCGAAGCGGCAATCGAGATCACGACGCCCAACCCCTATGTGCATCGCCTGGCCGGCAACCTCCCCGCCGCCTGGAGCAGTGGGGACGCGGGCGCGGGCGATTAGACGTTAGCTCGCTGAGAATGCTGTCGGCGCGCAGCTCCCGAGGCTCGCTCCTCATTCGAACCCACAATTTCGGCCGTCATCTCCGCCCATGATTCTTGTCATCGATAACTACGATTCGTTTACGTGGAACCTGGTGCAGTATCTCCAGGAGCTGGCGGCGGCGCGGGGAAGCGGCGGCGAAACGCGCGGCGGCGTCCGGGACGAAACGGACGATATCGTCAACGAACCGGCCGAAATCCTTGTCCGGCGCAATGACGAGGTCAGCCTCGCCGAGGCATTGGCGATGCGGCCCGCCGGGATCGTGATCTCGCCGGGGCCGTGCACGCCTGACGAGGCCGGTATCTCGCTCGAATTGGTCCGCGCAGTTGCGGGCGTGGCGGGCCTGGAGGGAGTCTCAACTCCCCCGGACGCCATCGAGGGCCAGGTTGCGAAAAATTCACGGCTCCGCGCCAGCCCGGCTGATAGCGCGAAGGGTGCACCAAGCGGGGCCTCGGCCCCCCCGATTCCACTGCTCGGCGTGTGTCTGGGCCATCAGTGTATCGCGCAGGCATTGGGCGGCCGGATCGTGCAGGCGCGGGAGATCGTCCACGGCAAGGCCTCGACGATTCATCATCGCGGCGGGGGTGTCCTGGCCGGGTTGGCCCGGCCGTTCGAGGCGACGCGATATCATTCGCTCGTCGTGGATGAAACCAGTCTGCCTGTCTGCCTGGAGGTGACGGCCTGGACCGAGCTGGCCGACCCGCCAGGGCACCCCGCCGAGCGGCCGGAGCGATTGATCATGGGCCTGGCGCATCGCGAGCTGCCGATCCATGGCGTGCAGTTCCATCCCGAGTCCATCCTGACCACCGAGGGCAAGGCGTTGATGGCGAATTTCCTGGAGATGGCTTGCGGGCCGGTGGACAGGGTTAGCGTAGCGAACGAGTAGAGAAGTTCCGTACTGCCGCCATTAATCAATCGCGTGTTTGCGTGATTCTTTCTTCCCCCCGATCCCTTTGATCCCGGTGGTTCGTCTGTCTTCAAACACACGGGGTGCACCGGCCGCGCCAAAATCTTCTTGGAAAGCCTCGACGCATCACGTCTTATTTGACGCCATGGATGCCCCGGACACCACGACCGTGAAGCCCAGCCTGCCCCGATCGATCCTCCGCTCGATGCGTCCGCGTCAGTGGGTCAAGAACATCCTTCTGCTGTCCGGCTTGTATTTCCCCGATACCGGGCGCGGCGGTCCGCTGCTATTCAATCCCGGCGAGGTCGGGCGTGCGCTGGCCGGGTTCGGCCTTTTCTGCATGCTCGCCGGATCGATCTATCTGCTCAACGATGCGATCGACGCGCCCAAGGATCGGCTGCATCCCAAAAAGCGCTTCCGGCCAGTCGCCGCCGGAGAGATCGACGCGGGCTTGGCAAAGATCTTCGCGGCTGTCATCGGCCTCGTGGCGTTGGCCTTATCCTTCAAGCTCTCGCTCGCGTTCGGCCTGTGCGCCACGGCGTACCTCGGCATGGAGGTCGCCTATTGCCTCGCGCTCAAAGACGTCTTCCTCATCGATACGATGATCATCTCCATGGGATTCATCATCCGCGCGGTCTCTGGGATCATCGTCCTGCGCACGACCGAGCACAACGTCGAGCTGACGCCGTGGTTCGTGATCTGCGTGATGTTCCTCTCGCTTCTGCTGGCGTTCTGCAAGCGCCGGGGCGAACTGGAGTCCAATCGCAAAAGGCCCGAGAGCCACCGCAAGGTGCTCCAGTTCTACACCGGGCCCCTGCTCGACGTTGGCATCGGGGTCTGCGCGGCGGCGACAATCCTGGCCTATGCGATTTACGCGGCCGAGAACGACCGGCCCTGGCGCATGATCGCGACGCTGCCGTTTGTGATCTACGGCGTGTTCCGGTACCTTCATCTGGTCTACGCCGGCGGCGAGGGCGAAGCGCCTGAAGAGGTTTTTCTCAAAGACACAAGCCTGCTCGGGTGCGTCGTGCTGTGGGGGCTTGCGCTCGTGTTGGTTTTCTACCCGACATAGAGAGCGGGGGCATGGCGAGCGATGACGAAGTTGGGCGCGGCCCGAGGCATTTTCATTTATCTCGTGATTCTTGCGATCCCGGCGCCTGCGCGCGCGCAGGCTGAAGACGGAGGATCGGGCACCGGAACCGGCTCGGGCGATCTCCGTTCAGTCGATCCGGTGAGTTCACGATCGGATTCTAATCCCGCGCCGTCGGGCGGCCTGGGCGTGCTTCCGTTCCGGACCGCCGAGACTGCCGCCGGAACGACCGATAGTCTGGTGCTGACGCTGCGCCACCGGGTCGAATTCGACCGCACGGCCAACACCGTGACGTGGGAGCAGCTCGAAGCCGAACTGCCCGAGCGCATCCGCGTCAGCGTCGCGCCGGGCCAATATTCTCTGGACGAGGCGACGACAAACACGGCGCAGATTCGCATCGATGTTGTGGATGGGTACCTCGAAGCCGAGCCCCGGCTCATCGGAGCCGAGGATTTCGACATTCCGTTTAGCCTCAAGCTCGAACCGCGCGATATTGATTGGACCACCCCGCCGATCGAAGGCCGGGGCATCGCAGTCGAGGCCGATTTCGCGATCGACAGCGCGCTGGCCGATGCCAACCTTCCGTTGCTCGCCCGGCTCGATCTGCGCAGCCTGAAGTTCGACCGGCTCCACGCGGGGCTCTATGAGATCGAGAACTTCGCGATGCAGGGCCATTGGGACGAGCCCGAATTCCGGCTCGAATCCCTGCGCGCCAACGTCTTCGGCGGGGAACTCACGATATCGGGTCACGGCCGCTGGGGAACAGATGAGGACCTTCGTTTGTCAGTAGATATGCAGGTCGAGGGTGTGGACCTGACGGAGATGCTCGTGGCGTTTGCGATCCCCCGGGCCGCAGAAATCCGGGCGACGATCTCCGGCAGCCTGCACCTGGAAACCCTCGGCCGCGAGTGGAGGAAGCTCGACCTCGATGTCCATGGACATGAAGGGACGGTTTACCTCTCCCGGCCGCTGCTGTACGATATCCTCGGCGAACGGTTCGGCGCGGGAGTGCCGAGGCCCGTGATCGACGTTACGCTGGACGGCGTCTTTGGCGGTGACGAGGACATGATCCCGTTTCGCGAGATGGCGTTTCAAGGCAGCCTGGCGGGAGACAAGCTCCGGCTGGTTCTCCCGCTCCGGAACGACGCATTGGATATTCTGATCGAGCCGCGCGTCGATCGAGGACTGCTCTGGGATATCTGGGATCGGCTGGTTGAGGCCGCCGCCAAGAACATTCGCGCCGATGGGGTCAAGATCGAGAAGGCAGAACCCAGCGGCCTGGACGATACGCAAACCGACTGAGAGAACGACAAGGAGAAAGACGATGGAAACGATGTCAAAAACGAAACGAATTGGCCTGAGTTCCGGCGCGGGAGTGGTCCTCACGGCCCTGATGATCCTGACGTCAATGGGCTGCCCGGTCTTCAGGACCGAGCACAAGGTCGAGACGACTCACAAGATCGAGGCGCACATCGTCATCGACATCAATCAAATTAAACAAGAAGCCGCAGCGGTCGAAGGCGAGGTGCGCGGGGGCGCCGAAGCGCCCAAGGCCCAGGCCGACGGCAAACCGGTTTCAATGGCGGTAGACGCGCTGAACATGGAGGGCTGGCAATCCGCCGCCCGTCGTCCGCGTTCGATCTGGTCGATCTTTGATATCTCGACGGCGGCCTACGCCGGGCCGGAGGACGACGAGAAAGCCGCGATCGCAGGGCGCAAGTCTCGTCACGATGACGTCGAGAAGGCGCTCTCGGCCGGATGCCTGGGCGAGAACAACAAGGGTTACCTCGAAATTCGGCCGTGCGACGGCACGAAGGACGAGCAGATAGTGGCAAAGAGTTTGAACAAGCACGAAAACGAAGACCGCAAAACGGTTTACGAGGCCGTGGCGATCCGCCAGGGGCTCGAAGCCGGGCAGGCCAACCTGATCGGACCTATCTTCGCCGGTGAAATTCGCAAGAACCTGAAGGCGGGCCAAGCGTTCCAGATGCCTTCGGATGACAAAGCCTTCGATGAGTTCGTCAAATCCGACGCGGGCAAAGCACACGCCAAGGCGGGCAAAGGCGACTGGGTCACGGCGAAGTAAGACGCGGCAATCCGAAGCATCGACGACGATGAAGTAATCGATGCGGAAGATGACATCATCGGCGGGATCGGGCTATTTAGTATACTGTTTGAATGAATAAGTAATTGTAGAGGGAGACCTCCCGGCTGTACGAAAGGCGAGACCGGCTCAGCGAGTCGGCTCGCAGTCAGACCCAGGAGGAATCCCATGGCAAGTATGACTTACATCGGACTGGATGTTCACAAAAAAACGGTCGTCTGGTGCGCCAAGACGGCCGGCGGAAAGATTAAAGGCGAAGGCACGGTGGCCGCAACCCGGGCGGCGTTGACGAAATGGAGCCGTCAGCTTGACGGTCCGTGGACCGGAGCAATGGAGGCGACGATCTTCACCGGATGGATTTACGATCACCTCAAACCCCGTGCCCGCGAGCTCAAGGTGGCCCATCCGTTGATGTTGCGGGCCATCGCGGCGGCCAAGAAGAAGAACGACCAGGTCGACGCGCGCATGCTGGCCGTGGCGCGCAAGATGGTGGCTTACCTGCTGGCCGTGGACAAAAGCGGCCGCGCATTCGAGACTCGGAGTGCTGAGACCAACGGCGGCTGAAGGCCCGAGGCTCTGAAAGGAGAGATCGACATAGTTCGGACGCAAGCGAGCGAACCGGCCCGCCGGTCCTCCCGATTCGGGGACTGCGCGACGGGTCCGAGCGATCGGGCCCCGATGCGACCGCTATACTGTTTGGAGGTCGGCGGACTTCGCCCTAACTCAATC
>JAJFLK010000164.1 GCA_021772735.1 Candidatus Sumerlaeota bacterium
GGATAGTCTTGACTGTTCGGTGCTGCAATCTGTCTTGCATCTTGAGGATGTCTGAAACAGCGATCGGTGGAACCGCCAGAAATAGACCGCTCGGTCTGCCGAGCTGTCCGCACAACGTCTATGGCCTTCAGCTGCCGCACGCTCCGGTGCGACAATCCAGCTCGTGGGATTCTGGCACAGAGCCACGACCCTCCGCAAGCGCTCGAATGCGGACAGCTGCAAGGTCTTGTTGGGTGGCTGGTGAATCCGTTCGAAGCTCGTTTCGAGATCAGGAGGCGGCTGGTTTCGCGCTTGCTTCGGCGTTCAGCGGAGGCTGAAGACCCAACGCTGAGGCTTGAGGTGGCAAGGAGCCAAAGTCGCGGGGGGGCTCCAGTGGACGACAACGCTCGTCTTGGGGCTCGCATACGTGCGGGACGGGCACAGCGCCGCCAGGGACTCTCGATGGTAGTCCCCGACAAGGCAGGGTGCTCGGGAGGGCGCCCTCGGGGGACCGCCCACGGCCAATGCTCTCGCTCCGCGCCTGTCGTAGCCACGATACTCGCCGAGTGGTCCGTGAAAAGAGATCTCCGAGCCCGCGTAGGCCAGGGGGCAACGTCACGACGTCAGCCGACGGTGGCGGTGTGTCGGGATAGCGCGTCGGGCCCACCACCACACATCGTAGTACGGTATGCAGGGTCTCAGCGCCCGAGACGGCGATCCGGAAGTGCGCTGCCGTGTGTGAGCGATAGCGTCAGGGTCAGCGGCGGGGTCTGCCCGAATCGCTGGGTTCCTTCCATGAGATGCCAGAGGATCAACGGCTTCCATTTCCCCCCGATGACGCGCAGAGCGTTCTCGACAGGTGAGTTGCATGCAATTTCGCTCATAGGACGGACTCCATTGGTTACTTCAAGGTGAGTATGGCAGAAAATAGTGCCTACTTTACAGAAAGATTGTTTGCGTCGATTATGCCTCAAGTGACGGGCAGAAGGGTCGATTTCAATATCCACCCGAAACCTTGGCCCACCGCACCCGGATCAGACTCAATCGACGATCCGGGGATCTCAGAAAGGACCATGAATCATGTCAAACCAAGCGATCCACCTGAACGAAGCGAACTTTGAAGCCACGATCGGCCAGAACAAGCTGCCGGTGCTGGTCGATTTCTGGGCCGAATGGTGCGGGCCGTGCAAGCGCCTTGGGCCGGTTGTCGATGAGCTCTCCGACGAGTTCGCCGGTGAAGCAATCGTCGCCAAGGTCGATGTTGATAAGGAGCCCGGTCTGGCTCAGCGATTCGAAGTAAATTCGATCCCGACGCTGCTGCTTTTCCGAGACGGCAAGGTCGTGGACCGCATCGTCGGCGCGCAGCCCCGGCAGGCGATTGTCGACGTCATCAAAGGCGAGACGGCGGCGGAAGTCTAATATAGCTGGTCTGGACACCTGCAATCGGGGCGCGGTCGCCGAGACGGACATCATCGTCTTGGCGGCTGCGTCCCGTTTCTATTTCTGAATATCCACGTCGAGAAGAATGCTTGCGCACGAAATTCGCGCGCGCCGCGCGCGCTACTGCATCCGCATTCCGCCGCAGACGTTGAAGACTTGTCCGGTGACGCCTTCGGAATCCGGGCCGGCGAAGTAGAGCACAGCCCTGGCGACCTCTTCCTCGGTGACCAGGCGCCCGAGCGGGATGTTGCCGGTGACCTGGCGCTGGGCTAGTTCGAGCGGAATTCCCGCCGATTCGGAGCGGGCGCGGATCACGCGCTCGATGCGTTCACCCGCGACGGGCCCGGGGCAGACGCAGTTCACGCGCACGGCGCGCGGACCCAGCTCGGCCGCCAGTGAATGGCCGAGACCGATCATGCCCCATTTGGCCGCGGCGTATGGCGTGCGCATCGGATATCCCAGACGCCCGCCAACCGACGAGATATTCACCATCGTCCCGCCGCCGTGCTCGACCATCCAGGTCGCCGCGTGTTTGGCGCAGAAAAACGCACCGGTCAGGTCGATGGCGATCGTCTCGTTCCATTCCACGGCCGTGATATCGGTCGCCAGCTTGGTCGGCCCGGCGATCCCGGCGTTGTTGATGAGGACATCGATCCCGCCGAAGACCTCGACGGCGCGCGCGCACATGGCCTCGACAGATGCCTCGTCGCTGACATCGGTCCGGATGGCCTCGGCCGCTCCGCCGCCCTTGCGGATCTCTGCGGCGACGGCATTCAATTTATCCTCGCTCCTCGCCGCCAGGATGATCCGCGCGCCCTCGGCGGCCAGCGTCAGGGCGATGGCTTTCCCGATGCCGTAACCCGCGCCGGTGACAATGGCGACCTTATCGGCGAGCTTGGAATTATTGGGGACAGTCACCTGGTTTTCATTCCCTCCGTTTGAGGAAAATTAGAATAATTAGGGACAGTTACCTATTTTCGCGATTCGCATTCGAACCGTCAGTAGCTGAACCGAAAATAGGTAACTGTCCCTAATTATTCCTACGGCAGTTCGATCGGGCGCTTGGAGATCGTGATGGTGCCGGCGTCTTCATCGACATCGGTGTGCGTCGGCACATGGCGACCGTGCAGGTAGGCCTCGATCGCCTCGAACTCCGCGCGGTCCTCGTCGACTCGGAACGTCAACGACCCCATCGATTCAAACTCGGCGACAAGTCGGTCGCGTTCTTCAGGAGAGATCACTTCACTCATCTTTTCGTCCTCCTCGATCCGGAATTTAATTAGGGACAGTTACCTATTTTCGGTCCCGTGATCGCCATCAGGATATCGCAAGAGAAAATAGGTAACTGTCCCTAATTAAATTTTCCTGCGTCCTTCGAGCGCCAGCTTCAAGGTCCCGGCATCAGCATACCCCAATGAGGAGCCGAGCGGGAGTCCCATCCCGATCCGCGCGACTTCGACGCCCGCCTGCGCAAGAATCTGCGCCAGGTAATGCGCCGTCGCGTCTCCCTCGACCGTCGGGCTCGTAGCGATGATGACTTCGGTCACGTCGCCGGTCCGCGCGCGGCGCTCCAGGCCGTCGATGTTCAGTTCGTCCGGAGTGATCCCGCGCAACGGCGAGAGCGTTCCGCCGAGGACGTGATAGACGCCATCGAATGCGCCCGAAGATTCGAACGCATAAAGATCGACAGGATTCTCGACGACGCAAATGCGCGCGGCGTCTCGGCGCGGATCGTCGCAGATGCGGCACAGTTCGCTCTCGGCCCAGTTGCCGCAGCGTGTGCAGGGGCGGATATCGGTTTTGAGTCGGGCAAGGGCTCCGGCGAGCCGGTCGGCCTGATCGGCGTCAGTGTTGAGCAGATGCGTGACGAGCCGCTCGGCACCGCGCCGCCCGATGCCGGGCAGGCGGATGAACTGCTCAAGGAGATTTTCAATCGGTTCGGGGAAGTTGGCCATGCGTATGAACGGACGTCCGAATATTGACTGTGTTCTCTCGTAGCGAAGCGGCACGGGCCGGGGGCGATCTACATAAACGGCATGTTCGGCAGCTTCACGCCGCCGGTCAGCTTGTTGATGCTTTCCTGCTGAACAGCCTTGGATTTCTCGATGGCCTGATTGGCCGCCGCGCGGAAAAGATCCTCAAGCATCTGGACATCGTCGGGATCCACGGCCTCGGGCGAGATCGAAACCTTGACGATTTCCTGATTGCCGTTGGCGACGACTTTGAGCGCGCCGCCGCCGGCCTGGCCCTCGACCTCGACCGCCGCCAGCTCGTCCTGCATGCCTTCCATTCCGGCCTGCAGGTTCTTGCTCAGTTTTTGGTATTTCTTCAGATCAAGCATGAGTGTTCCTGGGGCTCCCTTTTGCCTCGCGTTCTCGATGTGTCGGTCATTGTAAATCCCTCGCGGCCCAATTCCAAAGCCAATTACCTAAACCGACGCCGCCAGGCCCGCATGATAATCCTGCAACGCCCTGACCTGGACCGGCGTGCGGCGCGATTGCTCGATCGCCTGGGCCGCCGCGAGCGCCGCCGGCGCGGTCGTGATCAGCGGGATGCCGCGCGAGATCGCCAGCGGGCGGATCGAGTGCTCGTCCCTGCGCGTCGCGGCGCTGTGGTAGGTGTTGATGACGAGGTCGATCTCGCCATTGACGATCAGGTCCGCGCCGTTTGGGCGGCCTTCGGTGACCAGGTGAACCGTCTCGGACCGGACACCCTCAGTCGTGAGAAACCGCGCCGTGCCCGGCGTCGCGAAGATCCTGAATCCCTCGGCCGCGAGCAGCCGGATCGGCTCGACAAACGCGTCTTTATCGATATCCGCAATCGAGGCCAACACAGTGCCCTCGAGCGGCAGCGGCGAGCCGGCGGCTTTCTGGCTCTTGGCGAACGCCATCGCGAAATCCGGGCTGATGCCCATGGCTTCGCCGGTCGAACGC
>JAJFLK010000165.1 GCA_021772735.1 Candidatus Sumerlaeota bacterium
AGTCGATGATTTGCGCAATGTCGCTGCGGTCACCCAATGCCTCCTTTAGAAGGCGGAACAGAACGACTTCACGTTTGAGGGCACGGAGTCGCTCGGGCTCGAAACAGAATTTGAAGACACGTTGGGACTTCATCTTTTGATGCTCGGCGAGCCATACTTCGCCGAATCCCCCTTTGCCGATCTGCCGCTCCAGCTTCCAGTTCTCCCGGGTCGGAACGGCATGCCCCTTCGATGGGCGCCAACCAAGAATCTCCTGTTCTCCAGGCATAAGGATTCGACGCGCGGCTGCCGAATCGGAAGGCGGCTTCAGCAAGCATAGACCGCGGATGCCCACCTCGGAGATCTCGACCGGCTGCTCTTCACCCGCGAGTTCATACATGCCATGTGCCAGCCACTCGATCCGATCATCCACATCGGGGCTGGACATCTGACGTGCCGCGTCGAAAGCAAGGCTCGTCAGCAAGATTTGATTGGGCCCTGCGATGCTCATCAGCCGCAGAGAGGTGTCGACGATATGAGCGCTTGCACCGTTTTCCGAGCCCTCGCTCTCGGCGCTGCTACCCGGGGTGAACTCCCCGGCGTGAAGTCCGATACTCGCGGCGATCGGAGCGGGCGAATCGAAGTCGGCGAGTTCTTTCAGGTAAGCAACTGCACATCGAATGGCGTCCGATGAAAGCTCGAAGAAGGCGCACATCGAGTCTCCTGACAGATGCTTCTGCCTGCCGCTGAATTTGCGCGCGCAAGCGCGAAACACTTCATCGTGGTGGCGGACGATATCGCTACTGAGAGAAACCCCCAGCTTGGGCTTCAGTTCCGATATGTCTGAAATCTGTGCGAAGAGGACCGTCCTGAATCCAACGTCATTGGAACTGGCAAGAAGCTCGACCGTTCGGCCTGTCTCCGGACGGGCACCCTGTTGCAGTCCGGTGAAAAGGATTCGGGCCTCGCCTATGTCTCGTAGCCTGTCCCACGGGTTCTTCCTCAGGCATCGTTGCATAAGCTCGACGACCGCGCCGGGCGTATCGTGTGGAATCAGGCTGTAATCGGGCTCCTGATTGCGGATCGCATCGAAGAGCGCATCTCGATCGTCACCTGTGAAGGGTCGCAGTCCGGTCAAAACTTCGTATAGGATGCACGCCATCGCCCAGATATCTGTCCGGGTATCGACCTTTTCCGCATGGGTCTGCTCGGGGCTCATGTAAGGGGGAGAACCCAACACGACCCCGACACGAGTCAACTCCGTCGGAGCTTCGTGAAGGGATTCTTCGTCGTATGCCGTCAATTCGGGAAGGGCAAGCGCGCGGGCAAGACCGTAGTCAAGAATTCGAATCTGATTGCCTGGAGCGATCTTAATGTTCCCCGGTTTGATATCGCGATGGATGACTCCCTTTTCATGTCCGTATTCGAGCGCGGCTGTAATCTGGCTGAAGAGGGTGAAAATCTCCGGAAGCTTCATGTCGCCCGCTCGAATGCGATCGGCGAAAGTCGGACCCGGGACGAGTTCCATGATGAGGAACAGAATTTCATCTTCCTGATCGAAGCCGTAGACCGAGGCAATGTTGGGGTGGTTAAGCTGGGCGAGTACGCGGGCTTCGCGTTCGAAGCGCTTCCTCGAGTTCTCGCTCTCCCCGACCGAGCGCAACGGAACTTTGAGCGCGACATCCCGAC
The DNA here is from genome assembly GCA_021772735.1 of Candidatus Sumerlaeota bacterium. GTDB lineage: Bacteria > Sumerlaeota > Sumerlaeia > MVZB01 > JAJFLK01 > JAJFLK01. The sequence continues at coordinate 1,669 of JAJFLK010000165.1, forward strand.
CCAGGCTAAGGTCCTTTGCGCGCCACACCTCTCCCATACCGCCCTGGCCCAGAAGACCGAGGATCTCGAAACTCCCGAGGGTTGTGCCTGGCTTCAGCTCCACAATGAGGAAACAACACCTTGGCGATTCAGACGCCTGATTGCGTTCGATTATTACTTACCGAGGCTCGCACAGTGTCGCCGGAAGGGCAAGAGTTTGGGACGGGATTCGAGATTCACGGATTCGTCGTATTTTGTCTATTTGCACACCTGTCAATTTGTAACACCGGACACGGGCGATTCGGACGCGGCGGCGTCTGAGCCGGGTGAGCGCGGGTCTTGCTCGCACTCATCTTGAGGGCTCAGATTCCTGGACAGTCGGCCGAGATCGCGGCCACGCTTGGAAACAGCGGCGCTGAAACGAATGGCCCCGACTTTCCTCCCCCGCCGATCGGCTCTCAACTTTGACTCGATTGCCAAACGAGAATTCCGTCAGCAGTTCGCACGCACTGCGATCCTCAACCAGTTGAACCACACGAGAGCAAACGCCAAATCCACGCCCGCGATGGGCACCAATTTCCAAGACCCGACCGCGCCCAAGGCGAGTGCGACCGCCAGTAAGAAGACCCCAGCCTTCCCGATCGCTGAGAACGCGACCAGAGGCCTGTCGATCTCCTGTTGCATCGCCAGCCACGCATACGCGAAGCCGAACAACGCAACGAGCCCCGAAGCAAGCGCGCGATAGATCGCCGGAACAGCTTCGGGCATCTCGACCAATTGCCCCAACCCGGATGCCGGAAACGCGAGCATCACGGCTGCGCCCATATTGAACGGGAAGCTCAACCAAAGTGTCCGGCGGATCCATTTGTCCCCATTCATCCGATATTCTCCTTACGATCGACTCCGGACACGGCTTCTGGCCCGGTCGCCACAATTTCGGCTTGAGAAGAATCCTCAATCAAGATATTTCTCGCATCCCAGACCTCGGTGAGGGCCTTCGCGTTCGATCTCCCATGACAATGCGAGTCCGCAGCCCCATAATCGCCACTCGATTCAAGGAAAGCTGGAGGAGCGACCCGACATGCGCCGCGTTATTGCATTGAACCTGCTTGGATTTATTTTTACGAGCCTGGCGCCGGACGTCCATGCCGCTTCGGCCGAAGACCTCTCCGCGCAGTACGCACGCGAGGTCACGATTTACCGTGACGAGTGGGGCGTGCCGCATATCGACGGGCCGACAGATACGTCGGTCGTCTTCGGGTTCGCGTATGCGCAGTGCGAGGACTTCTTCTTTCAAGTCGAAGACACATACATTCAGTGCATCGGGCGCTATGCGGAGGTCATGGGTGAGGCCGGAGTCCGATCCGATATGACGAGTCGCCTCTTCGAAATCCAGAGCCGCTCGAAGGCCGATTATGAGGAGCTCTCGCCGAAACTCAAATCCATCTGCGATGCGTTCGCGGCGGGTTACAACTTCTACCTCGCGACCCATCCCGAGGAAGACGTGCGGCTCATCGAGGAGTTCGAGCCGTGGTTCGTGCTGGCGTTCGAGCGGCAGATGATTCTGCCGCGTCTGCTGGGCAGGGCTCACGCGCCTCAGGGCCAATTGCCGCAATTACTCGAAGAGATGCGCGCGGCGACGGGCTCAAACGCATGGGCCATCGGCCCCAACCGTACGAAGAACGGCACGGCAATGCTTTTCGTCAACCCACACCAGCCATGGTTCGGCTCCGGGCAGTTCACCGAAGGCCACGTCCACAGCGGCGAGGGCTGGAACTTCTCTGGCTCGACCTACCCCGGCGGGCCATTCCCGACGATGGGCACGAACGGATACCTGGGCTGGACGCACACGGTCAACGAGCCCGACGTCGCGGATGTCTACCGCGAGACGTTCGACGATCCGGCGAACCCGTTGGCCTACAAATACGGCGATGGATACAGGACGGCGCAGCAGTGGACGGACGTTATCAAGGTAAAGACAAATGCGGGCATGGAAGAACGAATCTATACGTTCATGAAGACGCACCACGGGCCGGTGATGGCGCGCGTGAGCGATACCGAAGTGCTGGCCGTCAAGCTCGCG
>JAJFLK010000166.1 GCA_021772735.1 Candidatus Sumerlaeota bacterium
TCAGCCAGCCGTTGATCGCCGTCGCCTGGGCTCGGCCCGAGACGTGATAGAGGAGCGGGTTTCCCCAGACGAAAATATCGCCGGGCGCGGCATGACTCTCGGTGAGGAAGGCCGTTTCGCGCAGCGCCGTCGTGTAATCGCCGTTCATTTTCTGCTGATATTCGAGCCGCGCGGCGCTCGTGCGGCCGAAGTCCGAACCGGCCAACGCCTTTAGTTTGCCCGCCAGATTGAGCGCGAACGGAGAGGCAAAGACGCCGACTGCCAGCGCGGCCACCACCGCAAACCTGCCCGCTCTGGGTGGCGCTCCGAGCGAGCCCGCAACAGATCCGGATTGGGATTGCCCGGCCTCGGAGGGCTGAGACGCCAGACGAATGGCGATCTCCTCGATTGCGATCGCGCCGAGGATGCCCGTCGGGACGATGAGCAGGAGATAATGGTATTGCCATGACCAGGCCTGGCGCTGGATCAGGATAACGGCCCATGCCGTTGCGACCCACAGAAGGAGATTGATCGCGAACAGGCTGCGCTCGCGTTTCCACGCGACCCACGCTCCGAGCACCGCAAGACCGGACAAAGGCCCGAACCAGCCGAGATACCAACGAAGCGAATCAACGAGCTGATTGATGCTGTGTGCCGGAATGGTCGCGGCGATCTTTCCGGGATAAACGATCGCGGTCCACCAAAGCGTATCCAACAGATCGTGGGAGCCGAAATAGATCACGACCGCGCCGATCGGCACGGCCAATCCCAGGGCTGGGAAGAGAATGATTTCCGCAGCGGATCGGGCCGGGCGACTCATGCGGCCCGAAGCGCGCGAGAACGCATGAACGAGGCAGCTGAACCAGAAGACCCCGACGATGGGCATGAAAAGCAATTTCGTGACGGCGACAATTCCCCCGGCAACGCCCGAGGCGATCAGAGCGGCGGCGCGGCGGCGGCCTTCGGCCTGAGCGGCGATCTGCGTCAGCCACATCACGCAGTAGATCGGCAGCGCGGTCAGGATTTCGGCCTGCGTCAGATGCCAGATGCCCGCCGAAGCGTAGTAAAGCCCGATCGTGAGCAGCGGCACGAGGGCGCGGCCCGCGCGGGTGCGAAAGTGCGGCGCAAGCGTGACGAGCAGTAGCGCGCAGAGCACGAGGTGCCAAAGAAGTTCGAGCGCGTGAACGCCAACTTCATCGAACCCGAAGAGTCGGCCGCCGGCAGAGAAGAAGGCAAGAATGCCGGGCAGTTTCAGATCCCAGAAATCGCGGTAGAGGACCTCGCCGGCGTGCATCTCGATGGCGGCCATGTTGAACAGCGCCTGATCGCCCATGTAGGGGTAGGGGAGATTGAGCGCGCCGACCGCCGCGACAATCAAAAGCGAGACGACATCGAATGGGCTGATGCGAAATGGCTTCAAGATGGTTTCAATTATCCGATCAATTTCGTCACGATTGGTTTAATCCGCCGCAGAGGCTTGGTCAGCCGCAAGCCCGGCCAGCACATACCAAGTCCCGTCGTCGGTTGAATGATGAAGTTCGTACGAGTCTTCAATCACTTCGGCAAATGCACGGCCGCGCTTGCCGTCACGTTCGTCGGCGCCCTCAGTGATAAACCTGCGGTAAAAGCTCTCGATGAAGATATAGGCGGGTTTCTTCTCGCGCAGCTCTGCGGAGAAACTTATCCATTGTTCGTCGAGCGTCAGGTTCAGGAGCCAGCCATTGTATGCGATGGCCTGCTTGCGACCGGAAAGATGATTCAGCAGCGGGTTGCCCCAGACGAAAATGTCGCCGGGGGCGGCATCGGGCTCACTGAGGAACGCGGTCTCGCGCAAGGCCATCGCGTAATCGCCGTTCATGCGCTGTTGATATTCGGAACGATCTTCAGCGCCGAGCGCCAGCCCTGAGCGCGCCAGCGCGCTGACCTTGCCCGCCAGGCCCAGCACAAACGGAGAATAAAAAACCACAAGCACCGCGAGCCCAACGGCCACCAGCCCACCCGAGGCGCGATCGCTTTGGGCCTCGCCGAGGCTGACCCAGATCTCGTCGATCGCGAACGCGCCCAGAATGCCGACCGGGGCGATGAGCAGCAGGTAATGGTACTGCCACGACCACGCCTGGCGCTGGGCGAGGACGATAACGAACGATGCCACAACCCAAAGCCCAAGATTCATGGCAACGAAACGCCGATCCCGGCGCCAAAGAACGGCGGCGCCGATCAGCGCAAGACCGCAGGAAGGCGCGAACCAGCCGAGATACCACCGCATGCCGTCCACAAGTTGATCGATGGCCTGGGGCGAGATCATCGCCGAGACCTTGGCCGGGTAGACGAAGGCGGTCCACATGAGATCGTCGAGCAGACCGCGTGGGAGAACGTATGCGAGGACGGCCGCACACGGGATCGCCATGCCGACGAGCGGCCACACGATGATCTCGGCGAGCGATCTCACAGGCGAGCGGCGTTGCACGATTACCTCACGGGCAAGCCACGCGATCCAGAGAACACCGACGATGGGCATGATGAGAAGTTTTGTCGTGAGGACGACTCCACCCCCGACGCCCGAGGCGATCAGGGCGAGGGCCCGGCGGCGTCCCTCGGCACGCGATGCGATCTGGACCATATGGAAGGAGAGATAGATGGGGAGCGCGGTCAGGATTTCGGTCTGCGTCAGATGCCAGGCTCCGGCCGAACCGTAATAGAGGCCGATCGTCAGAAGCGGCACGAGCGCGGGACCAACGGTGCTGCGGAAATGCGGACGCAGCGTGATCATGACATAGAGGCAAAACGCGAGATGCCAAATGATCTCGAGCGTATGCGCGCCGACTTCGTTGAAACCGAAGAGTCTTCCGGCGGCGCCGAAGAATACGAAGATTCCCGGGAGCTTGAGATCCCAGAAATCGCGGTAAAGGAATTCGCCCGCGCGCATCTCGAGTGCGCCCTGATTGAAAATGACCTGATCGCCCATGTAGGGGAAGGGCAGATGGATCAGGCCGATCAGCGCGACGATGAGCAGCGAAGCGAGGTCGAGTTTTGTAATACGCAGGGGTTTCACGCGCGTTCCATGCCTTGCCGGCTCGGACTTGCAGACACTAATCGGCGCGATGGGCGGGCCAGTCAAATTGCGCCGCGACGGCGTTATGATCGGAGAGCGCGACGACCTCGGGGTCCTGATAGAGTTTCACTTCGATCGATCGAGGCGTGAGCAGCGTTGCAGCCTCGTCAGGGTTGCTCAGGATAATGTAGTCAATTCGATTCCCGATCGAGCTTGATTCCTGTTCGTTCGTGCCGCCGACTTCATCACCGCGCAGCTCGGGCCAGACGTCCGTAATCGAACCCGAGGCACGGGACTCAGCCAGCGGTTTCATAAGGCGCGCGTATCGAGATGCGGGGTCTTTGCGATACTCGGGATTGCCCCGCGTATTGAGGTCGCCCAGGAGCAGCATCGGGCGGTCCGGGTCGCTGACTTTCTTGATGAAGGCTCCGAGCTCTGGATACTGGAGCTCCCGCTCGGCCGTCGAACGGGCTTCCATGTGCGTGACGAAAACGTCGATCGTGTTTTCGGCGTCTGCGTCTTCAGCCGAGCGGGCAATGCGCGCATGGATGACACCCTTGGCGGCGAATCCATCGGCGCCCAGGCCGTATTCCTTCGGCGTGGAAAAGTGCTCGTAGATGACAGAATTGGATTCAACGATTGGAAGGCGAGTCAGGATCAGGCAGCCGCCGTTTGTCATTCGGCCTTCGGCGTCGGGGCTGACGACGACGTTGAGCTCGCCGTCCCAGTGGCGGCGCAGCTCCTCAATAATCAGGTTTCGCCAGCGCTCGTCGAACGTCTCTTGCAGGGCGACGATGTCGAATTCGCTCATTTGCTCGGCGATATGCGTGGCCCGATACTCGGGGTTCATGCGTTTGTTGGCCGCAGCGGCGATCCCCGGAAGGAACTGGACGTTATATGTGATAACGCGGACGGTATCGGCTGAGGCCGCGTCGGCGCCTCGGGCCGCAGCTGCACAGATGAAGGTCAGCGCTGCGAAGCGGACTAGATGATTGCGAAGTCGAGATGACATACTGTAGGAACTCCTCGTGCGGGATTCGGATTGACGGGATATAATATCTTGGTCGAGTCAAGAGAACAACGGTGAGGACGGATCAAGAATCTCGACTGCCAAGGGGCTGATGAATGCACCAGATGCATCAGGATCGATTCGAATCGCGGATCGCGCGCGCCGCGACTCTGAGGATAACGCTCGCGCTGTTAGCGGTTGTGGGCCTGACGGCCTGCAAACAGAAGACGGCATATTACAGATCCAAATACAGCGCTTCGAGAAGCGCCTGGCAGGTGTGCATCCAGACTCCCAAAGGAGAGAAGACGTCGATCCTCATTCAATCCAATTTCGGACGGACTACCTCGCTAACCGTCGCGCGCAGGACGACGGAAAAGGACCTCGTGATCGAAGTGGAATACAAAATCGTGCCCGCGAAGAAGGTCGTCGGCTCGTCGATCTCGTCGCTTGAGATCCTCTAGGT
>JAJFLK010000167.1 GCA_021772735.1 Candidatus Sumerlaeota bacterium
GGCGTGATTCCGAACGCGGCGAATTCGGTCGTCACCGTTGGGCTCAACGCGCCCGCGCCCGGCGAGCGGTGTTCCAGATTCCTGCTCATGCGGACCGTCCGCCAGACGACCATAGTCCCGGTCTCGACCTTGACGGCACTCTCTTCGGTGCCGTTGCTCTGGAGCGTCGGGGGGCCGATGAAGGCGCGAATTTTGTATCGATCTCCGGCGACTCGAGAGGGCTCGAAGATCACGCCCGCTTCGCCGTCCTCGTTCGTCGTGGCCCGCACGCAGTGCTTGAAATTGCCCTGATCGTCCGGCTCGACGCCTTCGGCGACGGGATAATCCTTGTGACCGAGCGGGCGCGTGGCGTGCTTGACGTTGAATCCCTTGAAGGACTCCGTGATGAAAAGGTTGTTGCGCTCGACGGCCGTTCCGGCGCCGGTCGTGACGTTCTCTTTGCCGTGGACTGCGTTCTTGCCACCGGCCTGCATGGTCCGCTTGCCGCCGAAGTTCTTGTGCGCGTTGAAGCCCTGGGGATCGTCGGGGAAAATATTGTAGGTCTCGCGCCTCTTGTTGATGTACTCGTCGGGCCCGGCCTTGCTTGCAGGCCAAGGCGCCGCCGGGGGAGCGGGAGGCGGCGGGGGAGGCGGAGCGGCCGCGGCAGCGGCCGTCGCTGCGGGGCGCGTGAGCATCGTCGTCGAGCGCAGGGCCGTCCGGTCGGTGTCGTTGGCCAGGGGCGTATCGGGCTCGATAAGCTGGAAGTAAACTTTGACGCCCTGCTCTTCGACCCACTGGCCTCGCGAGTTCTTGCGTTTGACCCGCGCGACGAGCGGAAGCTTGCCAAGCACGGGATTCGCATCATACTCGGCCGTTTCGGCCGGAAAGCGATCTGCGCCCAGGCTGTATTGCGCTTCGTAATTGGGGTGGGTCGTGAAGATCGAACTGAACGTATGGCCACCGGGGAAGCGCATCCTCGCAAACTCGTCACTCTTGGGGAGCTTGCCGTTTTGCACGACTTGCTTGGTCATGAAATCGATCAGTGCAAGATCGGCCTCATCGCCATCGGGGATCGGATTCGCATCGGCGCCCGTCGGCGCGTTGATCAAATGCTTTTTCTTGCGGAAGTGGTCCCAGGAAAGCGTGTAGCAATCCGGAGACTGACGATGATCCAGCGGACGACAGAACATCCCGGCGACCTGAAGTCGCGCCTTGCGCCCGGCGAACGGCCCTTTCGTATCGACCGTGTCTAATGTGGGCGAGTTGTCGCTTGAGGGGCGGGCAAAAAGCAAATCGATCGAGCCGAGCCGAAGTTCGAGGCGTAGCTCAGGCCTGATGACAAGCGTGTTGAAATGGTTCTTGTGATAATCGGCATCGGCCTCGGGCGAATCCGGCGCGACATAGAACACCGTGCTGCGCTCGTCTCCCGTCGTGCTGACCAGTTCGAACAGCTCCTCCTCGGCCGGAGCCGCCGGAGGTGGGGGCGGAGCGGGCGGAGGTGATGGTGGGGGGGTGCCTATGGCCATTTCGTCACGTTCCCTTTGACTGGCAAATCGTTCGTTTCACGGAGTTCGATTTCGGGCTTCCCAATTTCATGATCAAGTGGCCTTGGCCGGTTCAGGAGCTGCGGGCAGATCAGTGTTTTTGTCGTGCAGCTCGTCCATTTTGGTCTTCGTTGCGTCCGAGGGTTCGCCGTCGGCCGGGGTTACGCCGAAGCGCTTCTGGAATTTCTTGATGCTGGCTTTTGTCACGTCGCCCAGCTTGCCGTCGATATTGCCCAGGCCGAAGCCCATGTTGTGGAGCCGCGCCTGGAGCCCGGTCAGGCCTTGGTCCGGCAGATCGGTTTCGAGCATGGAATTGAGTTTGCCGATTCGCAGTCTCATAACGACCGGCTTATCGCGAATCACAGCGCTCGGATTGTCCGGCTGTTCGGTTTCGAATTGCCAGACGCTGAGGCTGCCCTCGATCGTTCCGTTCGATTCGAGCTCGACCTCAACGGTGCCGTCTTCCTTGACGTCGCCGGTCAGCACCGGATTGTTGGGTGAAGTGAGCCGATACTTCCAGTTCTTGCACGCCTTGTATTCGTGATCGAAGACGCGGAGGCGAAGCTCGAGCTTGGGCACTTTGCGGACGAACTTATTGACCTTCTCGGTATCGACCGGATCGGCGCGCTCGTCCTTGGGCGGGACGATGATCGGATCGCCGAGGACGGGGGGTTGGCCGTCTTCGACCTGGACCTGATCGCCTTTGAACAGCATATGGGGATTCGTGCGCTTGCTTTTGATATCGGCGTTGGCAGGATCTTCCCAAATGGTCCGCCAGTCGCGGTCCTGACCTTCGACAGTGCCGATCTTGGCCATATGGTCGCTGGTGGTTGCGCGTCCGTCTTCCATCGTGAGTCCGCCGTCTCTCCTCTAAGACTTCTTCTCGTATTCGTCGTCGTCCAGGGTCGGGTAAGTCACTTCATATTCATCCGGATTCAGGCCGGCGATGAACGCCTCGCCATTGACGTCCAGAGTGCCGGTAATGGGATCGCCGCCGGATTTTGGTGTCAGCACGTATCCGACTCCCGGGCACGGCTCGTCGTCCTGCGTCTTCATCTCCAGCCGGATCCACAGCAGCGGCGGCAGGACCGGCAGCGGGATGGGGACCGGCGTTTCCTTCTGTCCGGTGTAGTCCGTATCCTGGCCCGGCGTGACGCGGTCGGCTTCGATCGGCTCGGCCGGGGAGGCAGGCTGCGGCGCGGGGGCCGATTTTGCCGACCCTCCGCTGTTGATCTTGACCATCGTGCCCTGGATCGTCACGCCTCCGGCGTCGATCGCAACGAATCCTCCCGGGCCTGTCAGGTTGACCGACGCGCCGGCTTCGATGATGAAATCAGCGCCGACTTTATCGCTGTAACTTCCGCCGACTTCTTTCTTCTGATCGCCGCCGGTTTTCTCCTGCACGTCTCCACCGACGGTGATGCTACGGCTTCCGTCGACTGCGATCGCTTCATCTTTGTCCACCTTGCGCGACCGATTATCCTTGATCCACTCGCGCATCTCTTTTTCGACCGTCGTGTGGTAATCGCCGACCGGGCCGTCATCGCCGTCTGTTCCGATGTTGACGACGGTATCGCGCAGCGAACGAATGTGGATGTTCTTCTGCCCGTGCATGAAGACCTGTTCGGAGCCCTTTTTGTCTTCAAAGCGTAGTTCGTTTGCCCCGCCTCCATCCTTGGAACTGCTCGTCAGGATGGTGCTGACGGTCTTATTGTCAGGGAGCGAATACGGCGGCATGTGATCGGCGTTGTAAACGCGGCCGGTGATGATGGGCCGGTCCGGATCGCCTTCGAGGAAATCGACGATAACTTCCTGGCCGATGCGCGGCAGAAAAATAATGCCGTAATTGCCGCCGGCCCAGCCCTGGCTGACGCGAATCCA
>JAJFLK010000168.1 GCA_021772735.1 Candidatus Sumerlaeota bacterium
GAACTCGCCGGGGGAATCGTCCGGACCCGCCCCGATCGCGCCTCAATTGACGGGTTCGCGATGGCTCTTTTGGGCCGCTAACGAGCCGAAATTGGCCGCGCAAAGCGTCATTTTTTTGGATCAGACCTCTATGATTCGAGATTTGTTCAAAGTTTTGACGCCTCCGCCCTGCCTCCTATGAGCCTGGATTCGTGTCCTCATTTCAGTCTTAACTTATTGTAAATCAATTATATACACAGGGTTTGACGGGTGCGATCCCCCGCCGCTACAGCAGTGGCACAGACCTTGAGATAGACGTGGACGGCACCACACTCCCCAACGCGAGGTCAGAATTATGACAAACACTCCCCACCACCGATCGATACGACGCAACGCGATTCGGCGTTGGGCAGAGCGTAGTCTGAATTCAGTCGTCGAGTCCGGGCCCGCCGAACGTGAGGCCGACGCCCCGCAGCACGCCTGTTCGCAGGGCGAGAATCCTTCAGGTCCCGAGGCAGGGATGCCGATCAGGAAAAGGGAAGTCTCGCTTGAGATCGCCCTGTAATTGACCCATCGCACGGAGGCAACACGAAGTGGCAAAAAAAGAAGAAGAACAGCCGGCTCCCAAGTCGAAGAAGAAATTGATGATGGTCGGCGGCCTCGGCGTGCTGCTCCTCGCCGGAGGTGTGGCCGCTGCTGTAATTATGATGAAGGGCGGCGACGGCGCAGAAGGACCCAAGTCAACCGCGGATGAAATATCCGAAGACGCCGGGGGCGAAGGCGGCCACGGAGAGGCCAAGGCCGATGAACACGCCGAGCCCAAGGTCGATTCTCACGGCAATCCCGTCGTGGACGAGCACGGCGGTGCAGGCGGTTCTGATGGTGAAGCCGGTCCCCCCTGGATCCATCCGTTTGCCGATCCGTTCACGGTCAATCTGTTCGAGCCGACCAATCGCTGGTTCCTCCAGATGTATCTTCAGATCGAAGCGAGCAGCCCTGAAGTTCTTAAAAGCATCGACAGGAATATCGCACCGTTGCGAGATACCGTCATCCTCCTGCTTTCGAGCAAGACGAAGAAGGAGCTCTCGACGATGGACGGCAAGCTGAAGCTGAAGCAGGAGATTGTCATTCGGATTGAAGCGGTCCTTGGCAAGGGAAGCGTCAAGACGGTCTATTTCACCGAATTCACGATCATGACCATGTAAGAAGGCGTGGATCGGGGTTGTTGGCAACCCCGCCCCGGTAAGTCACGGACAGGCAAGCGGATCTACCCATGTCGAACGTTTTATCACAGGAAGAAATTGACACGCTCCTCGGCGGTTTGACCGGCGGAGGCCTTCAGACCGAGTCTGATGATGGAGATGCTTTCGAGTCCGAAAGCGCCGACGCCGTCGCGTTCAATTTTCTGAATCAGGATCGGATCGTCCGGGGTGGCATGCCGACCCTGGAGGTCATCCATGACCGGCTTGCGCGGATGCTCCGGCTTGCGCTTACGCAGATGGTTCGTCGGCGTGTGGACGTTCAGGTCCTGAGCCACATGGAACTGAAGTTCGGCGAATTCAGCCGAATGTGCACAACGCCTTCGAGTTTTCATACCCTCAAGATGGACCCTCTGAAGGGCCACGGCCTGCTCGTCCTGCCGGGCAAGTTGGTCTACACACTGCTTGATATTTTCTTCGGCGGAACCGGCCGGGCGTCTGAGAAAGTGGACGCCCGGGATTTTACGCTGATCGAGCAGCGCGTGATCTCGAACTTCACCAAGCAGTTCGATGCGCAATACACCGAGGCCTGGAAGCCGGTCTATGCGGTGAAGGTCCAATCGGGCGCGACGGAAACGAATCCGCAATTCATCAGCATTTCGCAGGCTTCGGATTCCGTGATCGCCGCCGAATTTGAGGTGTTCATCGATGATGTCCGTTGCGGGCTCTCGATTTGCCTCCCGATGACGACGATCGAGCCGGTTCGGGATACGCTCAAAGGCTCGATCATCAGCGAGAATCTTGAAGAAGCGGGCGTCTGGAGCGAGCGGCTCAGCTCGTCGCTCGCCGAGTCCGTTATTGAGTTAAAGGCCAAGCTGGGCGAAGCGACCCTGAACGTCGAGGAACTGCTCAATCTTCAAGTGGGCGACATCATTCAGCTCAACGAAGACTACGAGCATCCGGTTGAGATACAAGTCGAAGGGGTCCCTAAATTCTGGGGGAGCGTCGGCTCACACAAGTCGACACGAGCAATTCAAATCACAGGCATCATGGAGCCGTAAAAGGAAGAAGGACAATGGCAGAAAATCCGCCCATCGAAAATACACCCGAACAAGGCGCCGCAAGTCCCGATGCAGTCGTCGATAGCCCCGACGTGTCGGTTGACATCGAGGCCACCGCAGGCGGAGCTAGCCCAACGGGGAGCCCGGAGCCCGGGGCCGCCGCAGAGGCGACGGGCGATCAGGGAAGCGCCCAAGCGATTTTCGCCAAGAGCTCGGAGCTGGTTGATACGGCCCAGGCGGGGAACGGCCAGCCGCTCGATATGAAGTTCATCCTCGATATACCGCTCAAGGTGGCGGTCGAGGTCGGGCGCACCCGGCTGCTCGTCGAGGAGCTTCTCCAACTCGGCCAGGGTTCGGTGATCGAGCTGGACAAGCAGATGGGCGAGCCGTTTGAAGTCATGGTGAACGAGAAACTCGTCGCCCGAGGAGAGATCGTGGTCGTGAACGATCGGTTTGGCGTCCGCCTGACCGACATCATCAGCCAGACCGAGCGCGTGCAACAGCTCGGCTGACGTAATCAGGCCGCTCCCAGAGGCGCGGCGCAAGATTCGAAAAAGTAAAACAAGGCCAAAGGCCGGAATCCGGGCGCGGATGCGTGCTCCCCGGGAACAGGAAAGTTACGCCGTGCAGAGAACCCGCAAACTTCAGACCGCCCTCGAAACCGATTCGGGCCCCCGAGGCCCGATCGGCCTGGCAAGATTTCTCGCTCCGCTCGCTCTCGTCGGGTTATTCATCGCGCTGGGCTCAACGGCCGGGGCCGCGATCTCGGACGAAGATATTGCCGGTTTGGCCTCGGTCGGATCAAAGACCGGCTCGCTCGCGCCGATCGAGACCAGTTTCAGCGCGATGATGTTTCGCTTCTTGCTGGCCCTGGGCGCCGTCGTTGGCCTCATTTTCGCCGTCTCGTGGGCGGCGAAGAAGTATCTCCCCGCCAATGTGGTCGGCGGCCGCGGCGGTCCGATCGAGATCGTCTCGACGCGGAGCATCGGGCCGCGCAAGTCGCTGATGCTCGTCCGGGTTCAGGACAAGACCATCTTGCTTGGCAATACATCAACGGGGATTCAATTCCTGACCGACATCGATCACGGCCGGGGCGGCTGGGAAGAGGCCGCCGTGCAATCCGGACTTTCGGCTCTCCAAACCGCTCCGGTGGAGGACGCATCTTGAATCGCCTCGCCCAATCCATTTCTCGCAGGTGGGTCCGCCGGGCCGTTGCTTTTGGCCTTGCGCTGGCAGCGATTGCGGCAGGTGGCCCGGCCGGTGCTCAAAGCCCCTCTCTGCCCGTCGGCGATGCGTTCGATTCGGTGCCGGCCGATCCGTCGGTTTCCCCCCTGTCTTTGGTCTCCGCGCCTTCTTCGCCCTCAGAAGACAGCTCGAACCTGACGCTTAACATCGGCATGCCGGAGAATGGACCGAAGGGCCTGGCCATGGGGCTTCAGCTTATCGCGCTGCTCACCGTGCTGACCATCGCTCCGGCGATTCTGATGATGCTGACTTCGTTCACCAGAATTGCGGTCGTGCTTGGGTTCGTGCGTCGCGCGCTGGCGACCCAGGAGGTTCCGCCGACTCAGGTGCTGCTGGGCCTGGCGCTGTTCCTGACATTCTTCGTGATGGCGCCGACCTGGGATCGCGTCTACAACGACGCCTTGAAGCCCTACTTTGATGAAGAAATCACGCTTGAGGAGACCTATAAGCGGGCGGAAACCCCGATCCGAACTTTCCTGTTTCATCACACTCGCCTGAGCGACCTCGCGCTTTTCGTCCGCATGTCGGGCGTCGATCAGCCCGAAACAAAAGACGATATCCCGACGTTCGTCCTGATCCCGTCCTTCCTTATCAGCGAACTCCAGACGGCGTTTCTGATCGGATTCATTATCTACATTCCGTTTCTCGTCATCGACATGGTCATCAGCTCCATCCTGCTCTCAATGGGCATGATGATGCTGCCGCCGGTCATTGTTTCGCTGCCATTCAAGATAATTCTCTTCGTGCTCGTCGACGGGTGGAGCCTGGTCATCGGTTCGCTCGTCAGGAGTTTCGGTTAATCGAGGTGCCCCGATGAGTCCTGAAACCTTACTGGACATCATGCAGGAAAGTTTCAAAGTGGGATTGATGCTCGCCATGCCGATCATGCTCTCCGCATTGACGGTCGGCGTGGCCGTCAGCGTTTTGCAGGCGGTCACTTCGGTGCAGGAGCAGACAATGGTTTTCGTGCCGAAGATCGTCTCGGTCGTCGTCGCCAGCATCGTTTTCTTCTCCTGGATGATGGAGAAGATCATGCGCTTCACGATCACGCTCCTTAGCAGCATCCCGGAGCTGCTTCAGTGATCTCGATCCCGCTCGATCCCTTCCTCATCTGGTTGATGGTATTTCTGAGGATATCGTTCCTGTTCGTGTTCTTTCCGCTCTTCGGCGATGGGTTCGTCCCTCTTCGAATACGGATTTTGCTCAGCGCGGTGATGGCCCTTATGCTGACGCCGGTCGTGCCGTTCGGAGCCGATCTGTTCCCTCAAAGCCAGGGTGCGATGATCGGCATGGTGGCATCGGAGGCCTTGCTCGGCATGGTCGTGGCCATGGTCGGGCGCGGGTTATTCGCCGTGGTGCAGTTCTCCGGGCAGCTTGCTGGTGAGCAAATGGGATTCGGCATCGTCAACACCCTGGTGCCGAGCGGTGGCCAGCAGGTCTCGGTCGTCGCCGAGCTGCAGTACCTGCTATCCGTAATGATCTTTCTCGCGGTCGGGATCCATCACATCGTCATTGCGGTCATTGTGACATCGTTCGGAATTCTGGCGCCTGGCGCTGCCGTGATGACTTCGGATGTCGGCGATTTTTTTGTCAGCTTCGGCCAAGCCATCTTTGCGCTTTCGCTTCAATTGGCGATGCCGGTGATCGTCGTAGTCTTTGCCATCAATATGGCGATGGCAATGATCGGCCGGGCGGTTCCGCAGGTGAACGTCTTCCTGGAGAGCTTCCCCCTGCGCATTATTGGCGGGCTTCTTACAATCCTCGCGAGCCTCGGGATTCTCGTGCGGTTGTGGATCGAAATGTTTGGATCGGTCGATTCGTTGCTGAGTCGATTACTGACGTTCCTTGCCGGATAGGAGGCCGCGACCGTGGCCGAAAACGACCAGGAAAAAACAGAACAAAAATCCCAAAAGAAATGGGATGAGGCCCGGGATAAGGGCGAGCTTCCTCGGAGTCAAGAAGTCTCCACGTTCGTCGTTTTCACGATCATCATCTTATATTTCCGTCTGCTCCACCTTCGATGGTTCGATTCATTCGGCGATTTGATGACGACGTATCTTCGCTTCGACAACTTCATGGATTTGAACGCAGGCAATATGTCCACTTTTCTCCTCAATCCGGTCCTCAAAGCGGCCCTGATCGTTGCACCTTTCTTTCTGATCATTCTGGTCGTCTCGATTTTTGCGAACATGGCGCAGACCGGCTTCAGTCTGGCCAAGGATAAGATGGAGCTGAAGTTTGAGAAGCTCGATCCGATCAAGGGCTTCAAGAAGATGGTCAGCCTCAAGCAATGGGTTGAGGGCGGTAAGTCGGTGGCGAAAATCGGGCTGTTCGCATACATCGCGTTTGTGACCATGACCGGCGCGGTCCCCGAGATCGTCGAGCTTCCGGCTCACGACCTGAGATTCCAGATTGGCTTTATGATCGGCCTGACGCTCAAGATGGCGATTAGGACAACGATCTTGATGGCGGCGCTCTCGCTCGGCGATTACCTGTTCCAGTGGTGGCAATTCCAGGAGAAGCTCAAGATGACGCCCCATGAGGTCAAGGATGAGCTCAAAGAGCAGGAGGGCGATCCGCTTATCAAGCAGCGGATGCGCAGTATCCGCATGGAAATGGCGCGCAAGCGGATGATAAGCGACGTTCCGCTGGCCGACGTGATTATCACCAACCCGACCCACTATGCGGTGGCGATCCGATACGACAGAGATATCAATCCCGCGCCGATCGTCTGCGCGAAGGGCGTCGAGCATCTGGCCGCGCGCATCCGGGAAGTCGCCGTGGAGAGCGGCGTGCCGATTATCGAGAATCCGCCGGTCGCACGCGCGCTCTATCGTCATGTCAAGGTCGGTCACCCCGTGCCCTCGGAATTCTATCGCGTCATCGCCGAATTGCTCGCGTTCGTAATGATGCTCAAGCATCGACCGGGCGGGGCCGGTAATGCGGGCAAACCGTTGCGCCCTCGTCTGAAAAGCGCTCTGCCCCTTCCTCGCTCATCGACTCGGGCCTGATCTCTTGCTTGGCCCCCGGGGCCGCCGGGCCGCGTCTGCGATCTCGATTGTGTTGCAGGCGCGCTGGCAGAGTTCTACATTTATCCCCATTCGCCGCAGGCAGGCCTTCAGCATTTGGCTGCTTGCGCGGCAATTCGTAGCGTTAGCGGGGGATCCGATCTCTTGCCGGATTTGACAAACCTCTCTGTCGATCACTTGATGAGCGTCGGGCTCGCCCTCGCCGTTTGGGCTTACTTCACTTTGTTCTGCGTCGCGCGATCTCGCGCGGCGGGGTTGGATTATGAGGAGCCCGTTGTCTGGCTCTATGGCGCCGGATTCAAGGTTCTCCGAGGGATTTCCCTGCCGATCTTCGCGTACCTGGGGCTGCTGTTCGTCCCACAAGGTGATTTCGCCACACTCGCCGTCGAGCGGCTTCAGGCCGTCGCGATGTCGGTCGGCTGCGGCGCGCTGGTGGCCGGAGCTCTTTTTGCCATTGCCGATGGATATTGGATGCGGCGTGAGCGCCAGGCGATGGTCGTCTATGAGGCTCTGCCCGCAGCGCGTGTGGCGGGGCTGGTCGCGCTGTTTCTCTCTCCGTTTGTCGTTGGGCTCGGCGGGCCCGTTGTGCTCGATATGTTTCTCGGCTCCGACGCGCGTGGTGTCATCGAGCTGTTTGATCTGGGGGCGTTTATTGCAACGGCGATCGTGGTGCCCGTTTTGTGGGTGGCTCCTTACTGGGTCGATCGCCGGCTCGACCTAGCCGAAGAAAACACGGCGTGGGCGAATTCGCCGGGGCAGGCGCTTTACCGGTGGTCGTCTCTCGGTTTCATTCTCCTGGTCGCGGCGGGCATCCCTTCGGGGATCGCCGGCCTGGACCTCATCTTCACGATTCCCACGAACCCCTTTGTCGGCGCGGGGATGGGGATTGCGTTGGTCCTGGTTTACGTCTTCTTTCTGGTCCTGCCGATGCGTGCGATCGCACGCCGCGAGGCCGAAGGCGATTTCATGGCCAAAGAGGTCGCCGTCCGCGTTCGGTTCAGCGGCATCGTTGCCTATATCGACTATCGACGCGCCACAGCGCACCGGGGGAAAAGGAGCAGCGGCGACGGAGAGCATCAGCTCTGCCCGACCTGCCTGCGCCCCATTGATGATCTCGCCGCATACGAGCAGAAGATGATGTTCGACGCGTGTCCGCACTGCGAATCGTTCATTCCAGCCGTCTTTACCTATCTGGATTTTGTAAAACATCAGGCGACCACACTGCTTCCCCTGCTTGAAGAAACCCCGGACGGCAAGAAGAAGGGCCATAAGCGAGGGGAAAATGAAATTGAGCTGGTCCAGGACATCATCAAGGCGCTGATCGGCATGGCGGTGTTCGAGCGCGGCACGGATCTGCATCTCGTCACCGAACACGGCAAGTTCGTCATCAAGTGCAGGACCGACGGATTCCTGTATTCCATGATCGAGTTTGATCCGTTGATGGCGCGTCCGATCATCTCCGCGGTGAAGGTCAAATCCAATCTGGATATCACCGAGCGCCGCAAACCGCAGGATGGGAAATTCACAATCGATCTGATCGACACTTCGATCGACATCCGAGTCAATACGAGCCCGGTCGGAGGAGGCGAGATGGCGGCGCTTCGGCTGCTCTACCGCCAGGACGTTCTCGGATCGCTCGAAGGCCTGGGAATGCTCGGCGAGAAGCAGGAGCTGATGAAGCGCCTGATTCATCAGCCCAATGGACTTCTTCTCGTCACCGGCCCCACGGGTTCAGGCAAATCGACAACTCTTTATAATGCGCTCGAAATCCTGGCCACCGGCGTGCGCAATATCATCACGCTCGAAGACCCGATCGAATACGAGATCGAAGGCCTCACGCAGATGCAGGTCAACGAGAAGAAGGGTTTCACGTTTGCCAGCGGTCTGCGGACGATCCTTCGCCAGGATCCCGACGTGATCATGGTCGGGGAGATTCGAGATTCCGAAACGGCTCGGATGGCGATCGATGCTTCGGCGACCGGCCATCTGGTCTTTAGCACGCTGCATGCCACCGATTCCATCGGCGCCGTCGGGCGCCTCAGTGATCTGGATGTCGATATCAGCCGCCTGGGCACCACGCTTCAGCTTTCCCTCGCCCAGCGCCTTATCCGCATGATTTGTCGCGGCTGCTCGACCGAGTATACAATTTCGCGCGGCGAGCTCTCGGACCTGGGATTCCCCGGCTTCCCAGACATCGGGACGGTGCTGCAAAGGGGCACCGGCTGCTCGCGCTGCCACGAGACCGGCTTTTACGGTCGTGAAGGTATCTATGAGTTTTTCGTGCCGAATCGGGCCGTCCGCGAAAAGATGGCCGAGGGCTGGAAGGAATCACTAATCCGCGACGAGGCGCGCACTCAGGGCATGCGCACGATGCTCGAAGACGGCATGTCCAAAGCCATTCTGGGTCACACCACGATTGATGAAATCATCCGCGTAACGAGCTGACGCCTCGGCCCGGGGCCACGGAAATCAATCCCGAAACATTCGAAATTCTCAAAAACCTACGACGAGTTCCCCGCGAGCGCGTCTTCAATCTGCCGCTGAACTCCTCGTGTGTATTGGTTCCAGAGGTTCGAGGCGGGATACTCCGATTCGAGGCGTCCGATCAGTTCGCCGGCCTGCTCGAAATCGCCCAGTCTCAGATTCGCCGCGGCCGCGCGGAAAAGCAGGCGCGGTTTGCGATAGGCTTCTTCAGTCCTCGTGTTCTCGTATGCGAGCTTGAAGTGGCGAGCCATGCGCATGGCTTGCTCGCGCGTCACCGTGACGGATTCAAATTTTCCATCCATAGATTCAGACCAATGCCATAGCTCTGCGACGAATCGGCCGATTGCCTCGTTCCTCTGACTTTTCAATTCGATCAATTGCCCGGCGGTCCAATCCGAGGCTTTGAGATCGTCTGTAGCCTCGATCAGTTCTTCGAATGCCTCGCGCTCGAATAGCGCCGTCACCTCGGCGAATCGGCGACCCGAGGCGACGGCACGGACCCGCGCATCGAGCGTTTCCATTAACTCTATCGGGGCGCGGCGGCCGGCGTCCGCATACAGGTCGCGAATCTGGTCGATCGCGGCTTGGGCAGAGCTCGGGTCGTCGCGGCCGAGGCTTGCGTCGAAGATGGCCTGAGCTCGCGATGTGTCGGCTTCGAGACGCGAAGTTAAAATCGATTCGAACATCTCCAGGCATGAGGGCGCGGCGCCTCCGGCCTCGGCGATCCGCGCGGCCATCGCACGCAGATCCTCGGCCTCCATGATCGTGGCCTTGAGCCGTGCGCATTCGCGTTCGGTAAAGGTCTCTCTCGCCGTCTCAAGCATCGCGGTGATCCGATCGCCTTCAGCGTCCGAGTCGCAGAGCGAACACAGGTGTTCGAGCCGGGTTCCAAGCTCTGCAAAGTTGATCTCGCCGCTCTCCCATCGCGAGACTTCCTCGCCGGCGATCGCGGCCGCGCTTCGCGCGATGATTGAGTGAATCCTTCGGCACTCCAGGGCGGCGTCCTGTGGGGGAAGTCCCGCCTCGACCTCGGTCAAGGCTTCCAGAGCGGCTTCGAGGCTCCCGGCCTTGGCGAGCTCAGATGCTTCACGCAGCCGCGCGCTGATCTTGCCTTCGAGCTGCTCCTTCATGAATCTGGCGTGGCGGCGGCTGGCGCCGGTTGTCAACACGCTACCCGAAGTTTCCTCGAGTATGCCGATGGCCTCGCCGATCCGGTTTTGCGCGGTCAGCTCGATCACTTGGTCGATTTTCGCGAGCCCCGGATCGGGCCTGCTGAAATAGAAGATCGTCATCGCCAGGGCCACGGCCAGTGTCAGCGCCGTGGCGAGCAACCCGGTCGAGAGAAACGTTAAGCGCCGGACGGTCGGAACGGCTCGGGCCACGCTTCCAGATTTATTCAGGTAGTCGTGCGCCTTCTTGAGGTGTGGGTTCAGTGCGAGCGCACGATTCCAGGCTTCGCGCGCCTCGTCGAACAACTCCTTGCGGGCGTAAAGCGTCCCCAAAACGATCCAGGCGCTGAGGAATCCCGAATCGAGTTCGAGCGCGTGCTTCAGTTCGGCGATGGCTTCGTCGAGTCGATCGCGTTCGGCATGCTCCAGCGCGCTGTTGTAGTGGTTCTTCGCGCGATTGACCACAACGCGCAACATGGATAAATCCTGTTCGCAGTGATAGCAGGTGGCTCGTTCGTCGCGGTTGTCGGTATTACATTGGGGGCAGAGCATGGAGGCCCTATCGTCGTTTCATGTTGCGTGATTCGATTGCGCCGGAGCGACACTGAGGCCGCATCCTTCCGAGGAGCGCGCAAGTCGATCACGAGATTTGCGGATCAATCGCCCAGCAGTTCGTTCAGATACGTCCTCGCGCGCTGCCGATTTCGATCCTGACCGGCGTTGCCTTCGGAGAGGCGCAAATACTCTTCCCACGCCGCCCGGGCGCCGGGGTCGCTGCCGGTGTGTAACTGCAAGGCCACCTCGAAGCGGCCCTGATCCCGGACGTCGTTCAAGAAGGCGGTGGCGTCGCGCCGGTTGCCGGCTTGTTCGGGCACGTCTCTGGACAGTTCCAGGAAGGTCTCCCACGCCTCATCTGCCTTGGGGGAATTCTGAGCCGTCAGCACGAGCGCGTAATTGAAGCGCGCATACAGATTCCTTGAGTCGAACTCGACCGCGCGCCGATGAGCCTCGCGAGCTTCGTCGAGTTGATCCGAAGCGAAGTGTGCCGAGCCGAGCACCGTCTGCAGCATCGAGTTTTTCGGGATGAATTCGGTCGCCTGCAGGCAGGCGCGAATGCACTCGTCGTAACTGCCCTGGCGATAGAAAGTGATCGCCAGCTGCAAGTGATACGCGGCGGGTTCGGGATCGAGCGAGATTGCACGGCGTAGCAGATCGATCGTCTCCGCAGGCTCGACGCCCGGAGCGATGGCCTTATCGTATGCCTCCCGCGCCGATCGTTTGCTTGATTCGGAGATCTCGCGCAGTTTGTCTCCCTGGTTCGATGGCGGCTCGCTGCTCGGCTCATTGGCGTCGCCATGAGGAGATTCGACAGCTTGACCCGAACTCGCGTCTTCGGTCACGGTGGCGGCCCCGGCGGCAACCTCAGTCATGGGAGGTTCGTCATGCGTCATCTCGGCGGCGGGGGGGGAGGCATTGGCCGGCAATTCGAGCCTTACCTCCGGTGCGTCGGGCGGCGCTTCGATAATGGCGATTTCGGCGACCTCAGGGGCCGCCTCGTGTGCCACCTCGGGCGCGACCGCATGGGCCTCGGGCTCGGCCCGGGCGGGTTCGGGTTCATGAACTTCGGGCTCGGCGGCGGTCACGATCTCAGAGATTTCAGGTGCCGGTTCTGGGCGGGCATCTGAGTGGTCGGCCGTCTGCGCCGCGGCAATCTCGGTTTGCGGCGGCTCGGGTTCATCCAGGGGAGGATCGATGTGAGCCGGCGGCGCGTCGGCAGCAGGTTCGGGTTCGGACGTGCGCGTAACTGTCCGAGGCAGAGGTTGAGGAATGCCCGCCGGCGGGGCTTCGGCGGCAGGGGCCGCTTTGCGGATTTTGAGTTGTTTGGCCGAGTTCTTATCTGTTGCGCGCGCCGCGCGAGCTGCTTCATCACGCGCCCGGCTTTGGGCGCGGGCTTGCTCGGCCTGCTCGGCGCGTTCGCGATCGCGTTCACGTGCCGCCGCAATGGCTTCGATTTCCTGCCTGCGCGCGTTGCTTGCGGCCTGATACGAACCCGATTCGACGTCCTTCATCTGTTCGATGAGCGCGGATGTGATTTCAGGAATGGAGTGAAACAGATCTTCGATCGATCCCCGACCGTAGTGCGTATCTTTGACGAACGTGCTGCCGAGCCGGGCCGAATACAGTGCGTAATGGACAACATTGGAATTGCCGACTTGATCGACGCTGCCGGCCACGACGTAATCACTGTTGGTCGACTCGGCGACCTCGGAAAGCGCGATGGGCCTGCCGTACGGGCGCCCGGGGTAGAGATCCCGGCTGAGCAAGAATTGCCGGACCCAGCGGCGTTCCCAGACCCGGGTCAGCGCATCGTGCGAGAACTCGCTCCAGATGGCCTGAGAAAATGCGTCCGCCTCGGATTGCTCCAGAGTGCTGGATTCGAAATCGAGAACGGCGACGATTGGAAGTCGTTCGTTGTCCTG
>JAJFLK010000169.1 GCA_021772735.1 Candidatus Sumerlaeota bacterium
ATCGTCGTTTTCAAAGTCCCAGAGATCATATTCGACCCCGCCAAACCCATCTATATCAAGCGTCTGGTAGGCTTGCCCGGCGATGACATTCGGTTCGACGCCGAAGGCCACATCGGCTGGGAAGGTCTGGCCGCCGAAGACGGGCCGACCGGCGATCAATCGGCATTCTTTAACCGCCAGCGATATGTGCCAGCGGCGAGCAACAGTTCCCAGCTTCATCGATTCGATTATGTCGATTACGGCGCCCCTAATCCCGACCAGGTTCCGATCGAGCGCGTTCGAGTCCCTGAAGGCGGATACTACGTCTTTGGCGACAATACCAATTCAAGTCTGGACAGCCGATATTGGGGCGCATTTCCTATGACCCACCTAAAGGGCAAAGCCGTTATCCGTTACTGGCCGTGGAGCCAGATGAAATTTCTAAGATGAGCGAGAACGAAAACCAGAACGAACCAGACCGCGATATGGCCACAGCCAGGGCGCCCGGGGCTGCCAGCGCTTCGGTAACGCTCGGCCACGACGATGATTCGGTAGGCGTGCTTACAATCCTGCGCGAGTGGGGCGATGCGCTCGTGATCGCGTTCGTGCTGGCGATGTTCGTGCGGGTCTTTGTCGTCGAGCTGTTCAAAATCCCGACCGGCTCGATGAGCCCGACATTGATTGGTGATGAGATCGCTGAAGTGGACATCAACGGCGACGGCCTGACCGATCTCATCGTCAATGGACAAAGGAAACTTGTCTTCCTGAATCGGGGCGACCGGTTCGAATACACCGACGACTGGCTGGTCCGCCGCAGCGAGTTGGATATGTGGCGCCGCGAGGGATTGCTCCGGGTCGAATACGACCGCATCCTGGTCAACAAATTCGCATACTGGTTCGGCCAGCCCGAACGCGGCGATGTCGTCGTCTTCAAAGTGCCGGAGATCATCTGGAGCTCCAGCAAACCGATCTACATCAAACGCGCGGTCGGGCTTGCCGGCGATCGCATTTCGTTCGGCGGCCGGCTGCTTCTCGACGGCGAGCCCGTCAGCGAACCCGAGTTCCTCCGTCACCAGCTCTACGTGAACGAGGTTTCGCTGCGCAGCCAGGGATTCGCCGAACAACCGTTTATCGATTATGGCGACGCGCGGCTCGGAAGCGATGTATCGATCGAAAGAGTCCGCGTGCCCGAGGGAAACATCTACGTCCTCGGCGATAACACGCGCTCAAGCCTCGACAGCCGATACTGGGGCGCCGTGCCGGACTCGCGCCTCAAGGGCAAAGCGTTCATCCGATACTGGCCGTTCAACAAGATGAAGTTTATTCGCTGAGTCCGGGCTCGCCGACGACGTCATCAATCAATCTCGGCCTCAATCTTGATCAGTTCGAATATCTCGCGAATCGCGGATTGGTACTTATCGTTCATGTACCAATCGCGGAGCAGGGGGTAGATCTCCTCCTTGGGCATCTTGCCCTTGTTCTCGGTCATGATCTTCTGGCACGCCGGAGGGCGCGGGCCCCAGGTCGAGAACTTGCCCATGTGCGTCGGCGCGACGATGACTTTGGGAATGGCGAGGTTACCGTTGGTCAGAAACTCGGCCATGAGATCGGCGTGACGATCACGATCCAAAACGCGCAGCTCGATCGCCGGGCCGAGGTCTGCAAGGCGGGCGATCGCGGGGAGGTTCGCGACGACGTCACCGCACCAATCCGCCGCAAGCACGAGAACGCGGACACGCTTGCCCAGGCCCCTGGCCTCATCGGCAATCGTCGGCGCGATTTCCACGTTCGCGTATCCCTCGCGCATCGCCTCGACGTTCTTGTTCGAGAAATCAAGGAACGCGGCGAAGGACATGCCACGATTCCATTTCTTAGACAGCAAGTTGACCAATGCGCGGTCTGCGGTCGTCCCTTTTTCGCTCATGTCCCCATACCCTTTCGGCTTGTATCTGCGCCGCTGCGCCGCTGAGATGGAGCGGCCCGTTCGAGCCTGCGCGAATCATGCGCCCGTTCGCAGGTCGCGAATAGTGCCCCATACGTATATCCGCCGCCCTGTCGGCCCGCAAGCGAGACATCCATTATGAGAGTTGTGATCCAACGTGTCCGCGAGGCGCGGGTTGAGGTCGATGGCGAAACGATCGGCCGGATCGGTAAAACCAGTGAGACCGGCGAAACCGCTGATGCCTCGGCGGCCCCGGGCCGCTCCGGCGGCTTCCTTCTCCTTGTCGGCATCGGCGCCGGGGACACCGAAGCAACGCTTGATGCCATGTGCGATAAAGTTGTCAATCTGAGGGTTCTGGCCGACGCCGAAGGCAAGATGAACCTCTCGCTGCTCGATGCCCGAGGAGAGATCCTGGCCGTCTCGCAGTTTACGCTTTATGCCGATTGCAAGAAGGGCCGGCGGCCCAGTTTTATCCGCGCCGCGCCACCCGAAATGGGCGCTCGGATGTTCGATCTATTCGTCGATAAGTTGCGCGCCACCGGCCTGCGCGTCGAGACCGGCCGCTTCGGCGCGATGATGGACGTGCATCTCGTCAACGACGGCCCCGTGACCATCACGTTGGACTCGGATGAATTATTCAAGCGGGCGGATTAGTCGGCGCAAAAACTCTTCAACGTATCGATCCATGCCGGATGCTCGTTCATGCACGGGATGAGGCGCAGCTCGTTGCCTCCTGCGCTTTTGAATTCTTCGACGCCGCGGATGCCAATCTCTTCGAGGGTCTCCAGGCAATCCGAGACGAACGCCGGACAGATGACGAGCAGCTTGCGGACGCCCTCGCCGGCGAGCCGTTTGAATTCGAAGTCCGTGTACGGCTGCAACCAGGGATCGCGGCCCAGACGCGATTGAAACGATATGGAATGTTTGGCCTCCGGAACTCCAAGCGCCTTCACGAGTTCCGCAGTCGTGCGCAGGCATTGCGCCTTGTAGCAGGTATCGTGCGCGGGCGATGGCGTCGCGCAGCAATCGGGCGATGCGAGACAATGTCCGCCGGTCGGATCGGCCTTGCGCAGGTGCCGCTCGGGCAGACCGTGAAAGCTGAACAGGAGGTGATCGTAGTCCCAATCCAAGTGCGGCCGCGTCGCCTCGGCCAGCGCGCGTATGTATCGCGGGTCTTTATAGAAGGGCGGCAGGACTGACATTGGCACGGGGTTGCCGAGCTTGCGCAGTTGCCGCTCCGCCTCGACGACGACGGTCTCAAAACTCGACATCGCGAAGTGGGCGTAAAGCGGGACGAGAAAAATCTCTCTCACCGGGCGCTCCAGGTTGTTCAACAGCTCTTCGAGGCCTGCGCGGATCGAGGGCGATCCGTAACGCATGGCCAGCGCGACCGGCGCATCGATCTTCTCGCGCAGCAGTTCGGTGACGTGGCGGCTGGTGACGACCAGCGGAGAGCCCTCGTCGGACCAAATAGAACGATAGGCCTCGGCGGCCTCGATCGGGCGTTTGGGAAGAATGCTCAGGCTGACGATGGCGCGCCGCAGGGGCCAGGGCGTATCCAGCACGCGCGAATCCATCAGGAACTCATTCAGGTAACGCCGGACATCGGCGACGGAAGTCGAATCCGGGGAGCCGAGATTGACGAGCAGAATCCCGCGATCTTCAGGCGGACCGGCGCTGGGTTGCGGCATGGGATTGAAATCCGTGCGAGAAACTTTTTGGATGAATTGATCGGGCGGCCCGGCCGATCCGGACGCCTCGCGCCCATCTAAAACCAGGGCAAAGCGGGAGATGGCGGAGAAGGTGGGATTCGAACCCACGGAGGACTTACGCCCTCACACGCTCTCCAGGCGTGCACCTTCGACCACTCGGTCACTTCTCCGCGCGGGCCCGCCGCCCGTGCCCCGGCCGGGGTGTTGGGCAACCGCCGCACGACTCTAAGCCCGCCCACGCGTGCGTTCAAGTGATTTGGCTCGGCGGAGGCTCGCCCCCTTTCACGGTTGCAAGAGTCCGATTTTTGCGGTCGAATATCCGTCGATGCAGGTCGGGAGAGATCGAAATATCTGCGTCTCCACAGTCGTCCGATCGACCGTGGAGCGCCAAACGCACCACCCCGGGGAGGACGAACCATCGTGAGTATTCATTCATCGAAAGTAGGATTCGGCGAGTCGGGATCTTCAGACGCCGAAATCGCGTCCGTCCCGTTGCGGCTTCTTATTGTGGCCGACCTCTCGCGCGAGGGGCGGGGCCTCGGCTCCGACGCGCCGGCTGAAGTTCATACGGTGGATAAAGACAGCTTCGGCGACCTCTTCGGACAACTGAGCCCCGGCCTTGTCTTTGAAGTTAAGAATACGTTGCTCGGCGGCGACGCCGAGATCCGCGTGAATCTGGAATTTCGCAGCCTCGAGGACTTTGAGCCCGCAGCACTGCGTGCGAACGTCCCCGCGCTGGCGGCCCTCGAAGATCTGCGCGCCAATATTGCGGAGAATCTCCAGTCCCGGATATCGCCCCCGGCCCTTGCCGAGCGGATCGAGGATCTGACCCAGGGCGCGCCGTTCGCACTGGACCTGGTCCGTGCGGTTCGCGAAGCCGGACCCGGTGACGCCGCCCCGCCACCCGCAGCATCAAGCGACGCGCCCACTTCGTCCGGCAGCGGCGGGGAAGTCGATTCGATTCTTTCCATGGTCGACGACGGCAGCCAGAGTGCTCCAGCCGATGCCGGCTCCAGCTCGATCGGCTCGGTGATCTCGTCGATTACCGGCGCAGGCGGCTCGGCGAAGTCCTCCGGCGCGGGATCCGATGGACTGGCGCGGGTCGTCGATCAGTGGTTCGAGAAGCGCACCGGCTCGCAACTCGATAAGATTTTGCATCACGAGGATTTCCAGGCTCTCGAATCTGCCTGGCGCGGATTGAAGCACGTTGTCCAGAGGACGGACTTTCGCTCCGAGGTGACTATCCAGGTTCTTCACGCGCGCAAGGAGGATTTGCGCAAGGTTCTCTCCGAGCAGATTCTGAAGGACGAATTCGATTCGCCCGTCGATCCGCCGCTGGCAGCAGTCCTGTGCGCGATCGACTTTGACTCGGCTCCGAGCGATTTGGAGTTGATGAACGAGCTGGCGATCCGGGGCGAGGCGATTCAGGCGCCGGTGATTATCCAGGCCGGCCCGAGCTTTTTCGGCAGGGCGAGTCTCCAAGGCCTGGGGGCCAAAGGGTCGATGACCGACTTGCTTGCCGGAGCACAGTTTACAAAGTGGAAGGGCCTGCGAGCCAAAGATGAATCTCGTTGGTTGGCCGTGGCGGTCAATCGCTTTCTCCTTCGCGAGCCCCATACGGCCGAAACAGCGGACGCGGCCTCGGGCAGCGGATTCCTCTGGGGCGGTGCCGTCTGGGGATTGGCCGCGTGCATGACTCGAAGCTTCGCCGCCGAGGGTTGGGCGCATTCGATCTCAGGGTTAAAGGGTGGAGGTGGCGTTGAGGATCTTGCTCTGCGGCCTTACGAGGTCCGCAAGGGCAAGGTGATCCAAACGCCTGTCGAAGCAAACCTGACGGAAATCAATACTCAGGATCTGGCGTCGGCCGGGCTTATTCCGCTCTCCGCGTCAGAGAATTCAGATACCGGAGTCTTCACCTATTTGCCGATGGTCGCGCTGGCAAAGCACTACGACAATCCCAGGGCGACCCAGGAAGCGGCCATGCACAGCGTGCTCCCCTACCAGATGTTTGCCGGGAGAATGTCGATCTGGCTCGGGCGATTTCTGGCCGAAGTTCGCGGTGCGGATTCGGCCGAGGCCGCCCAGGAGCGGCTGGACCAGAACTTGAGGGGTGTTATAGGAGAGCCGAAAGAAGGCAAGGATGTCCCGCAGGTAAGGGTTGAGATAACCGACCACGATGACGATCCGACCAAGTATCAGGTCTGCGTTGAAGTCACGCCGGCGTTCAAGTTTTTCGGTCTAACCCCGCGCCTGATGCTGGCGGTGGCGGTTTCCAAATGATTTATGATCGATCTTCCGGATTCGTATGCCCCCCAAAGGGCCCCGGAGAGACCCGAGCCGCTCGCCTCGGACCCCATGACTGCTTGCTCGCTCCAATGCGTTTAATCCGATAAGCTCTTCGGGAAGAAAACCGTTTCGACGGCATTGCGCCTCAGATTCATCATGGCTGACCAACCCCACACTCCGCCGGCCGAGGACTCCGAGGAAAACCCGGACGCGACGCGGCGATTCGACCTCCCGCCGCCTGAGCCCGAAGACGAATCCCTCGCGCAGTCCGAGCCTGAACTCGACGAACGCACCCGAGCGATCCCGCAAGAAGAGATCGACGCGGCGGGACCGTCGGGCGCAGAAGCAGACGGCGATGAGGGGGACGAGGG
>JAJFLK010000170.1 GCA_021772735.1 Candidatus Sumerlaeota bacterium
AATCGTGATCTCGGCGTGCGTCATGTGGAACCCCTCGCGAGACCACACCTTCTGCACCGCGTAGTTATGTGCCTGGGTCGAGACTTTCATTTTCGCGTAACCACGCCGCTTCGCGTCGGCTTGAGTGTGCCGAATCAGATCGCCATAAATCCCCCCGCCTGACGCCTCCGAAGTCACTCCGTAGAGAACACCTTCGGCAAGGTCGCTCTCGCCGACGACGCACGTCGCCATTGCGATCACCTGCTCATCGCGCTCGGCAAGCCACACTGTCCGCCCCGGACACTGCTCGGAAATGAAGTTGCGCGCCCACTCCTTGTATCCCTCAAGAATATCATCATGGGTGAGCCACGGATTGGAGTGGTAGTGATTGCGATAGGTGGGGAAAATCCGCTCGATCAGATCGTTCAATAGGTCCGTGTCGTCGGCGGTTGTCTCGCGAAACTTCAGGTCCGCATTTCGCAAGGCCACAGGATCGTGCCTGGCGAAATCCACGGTGTAATGCACAAGAGTATCGGCGACGAGCCAGGGGACTCCGATCTCATCAAGTCGATGGGCTTGATCCTGCACGATCGACGGCAACCGCACGATCGCCAGATCGACGCACTCTCGATTCAGGAAATTGAATATGGATTCGGGGTCGATCGAATCGACTTGCCCGCGAAAGGTCCGCAAACCGAACCTTCGGCTTTCGGCCTCGGAGAACGCGAGCTTCGTTGAGCCCGATTCAGGGTCTGTCTTGTCTCGTTCAGCGCTCATTAAATTCACCGTCATTGCCTTATCTCCGTCCCTATTCCTGGCCCATTTCACCGCATGATATCAGGCGCCCCACTGCCGCGCCGCATCCATCACGGCGCCACAGACTTCGTCAATTTCCGCATCGCCAAGCGTGTTGTAGAAAGGCAGCCGAACGAGCCGATCGGCCATGTCTTCGGTAGCCGGGCAATCGCCTTCGCGTCCGCCCAGGCGTTGGCCCATTGGGGATAAATGCAACGGCAGGTAATGAAAAACGCTCAGGATTCCCACCGAGCGCAGGTGCGCAATCAGGGCGTCGCGAGCCTCGCCCGAGGGACAGATCAAATAGAACATGTGATACGCCTGCTCGCATTCCTCAGGCACATGCGGCAACCGGACACCCGCCGGCTCCGCCCACTCGCCCAGGCGCGCGGCGTATCCTTCCCAGACGCGCCGCCGAGCGGCCTGCACGGCCTCGGCGCACTCGAATTGCGCAAGGGCAAACGCCGCCAGCATATCCGAGGGCAGGTAACTCGAGCCTTCATCAACCCAGGTATACTTATCCACCTCACCGCGAAAGAACCTGGATCGATTCGTTCCCTTCTCGCGGATGATCTCCGCGCGTTCAACCAGCGCCGGGTCGTTGACAAGCAACGCGCCGCCCTCGCCGCAGGTAAAATTCTTCGTCTCGTGGAAACTGAGCGTGGCCAGGGCGCCGAACGAACCCAGCATCTGGCCGCGATACTTTCCCATCATGCCGTGCGCATTATCCTCGATAACGGTCAGGCCACGCTCGCCGGCGATACGCCCGATCTCGTCCATCGCGCAACCCACGCCGGCGTAATGCACGGGAACGATCGCACGCGTCCGATCGGTGATTCGCTCTTCGAGCAGGCGTTCATCGAGATTCAATGTATCGCGCCGGATATCGACAAAGACAGGCTTGGCGCCGCGTATCAGAAATGCGTTCGCCGTCGAAACAAAAGTGAACGACGGCATGATCACTTCATCGCCGGGCTTGAGATCAAGAAGGAAGGCCGCCATTTCGAGCGCGTGCGTGCATGAGGTCGTCAGCAGAGCGCGATCGGCGCCCAGATGCTGCTCCAGGAATTCACTGCAACGCTTCGTGAACGGGCCATCGCCTGAGACGTGCCCGTTCTTGACGGCTTCGAGCACATACTCGATTTCGTTGCCTGCGAGGCTGGCTCGATTGAAAGGAATATTCAGTGGGACGGACATGCGGTCCGGATTCTCATCCGTGGTTCATTGCGTCATAATACATAGACCGGCGACGACCATAATCGTGCCCAGAACCTTTGTCCACCCCAGCGGCTCGCCCAGAAACGCGACGGAAAACGCCAGCACGGCAACGAACGCCATGGACATGAACGGATACGCAAAGCTCAGCTCGAACTTCGTCATCGCCGCCATCCATGCGAGCGAAGCAAGAAACGCCGCGCCGAATCCGGTCAGGATCCAGGGATTCATAAATTGGCTGAGGAGAAACTTCAGCTTCTCGCCGCCGGCATCAGGCAATGAGCCCGCGCCGCCGATTTGCCATTTGATGACAAGCTGGCCGTAAACCGTGAATACGATTGTCAGAAGAATATATAGGTATCCCATTGCCTGTTCCTGATCTCCTTGCGCGCCGGTCTCATGACTCGGTTCCGAAAACGGCTTGTTCACCCGGGCCTAGACTCCGGGCTCGTCGCCCGATCCGCCGTCTCTTGAGGTCTCGCGAATCATGTATGCAGGCCGGTCCATCATGCGGAAATGCATCCGCGCCAGATATTCGCCGATCACGCCCAGCGCCAGTAATTGAGCTCCCGAAAAGATCGCGATTGTCGAAGCCAGGAATGGAAACCCGGGCACCGAGCTGCCCTGGAGAAGGAATCGGCCAACCACGAAAACAAGCACGAACATTCCGATCAGCGAGAAAGCAACACCCATAAGGCTCGCCAGTTGAAGCGGCAGGACGCTGTATCCGGTTAGCATGTTCAGCGCGTGCGCGACGAGCTTGCGGAATGTGTAGTTCGATTCGCCCTCGCTGCGCACTTCATGACGCACGCTGACCGAGGCGAATCGCGTCGTCGCCCAGGTGAGCAGAACGTCGATCGATATCGTCGAGGCGCGGTATTGAGTGAATGCATCGCGCAGCCGAGTGCGAAACACGCGGAATGCGCTCACGCGCCGGGCCATATCGACGCCCATCGATCCCTGCAAAGCGACTTTCGTAATTTGAGATGCCAGATCGCGCATCAATCCGTGGCGCTCGGCCTCAGGCGTGCCGTAGACCACGTCGAAGCCCTTGTCGAGTTCAGTTAACAGTTTCGGAATTTCCTCGGGCGGGTTCTGAAGATCGTCGTCGATCGTCACGCAAATTTCCCGGCGTGCCGCGCGAATACCCGCCAGCAGCGCATTGTGCTGCCCGTAATTGCGCATCAGATTGATGCCATGCACGCGCGGATCGCTCTCGGCAAGCTCGCGGATCTTCGCCCAACTCGCGTCTCGGCTGCCGTCATTAACCAGAACGATCTCCAGATCGCCAGCGCACCCATCCAGAGCGGCCCCGAGCCGACGCACGAGCTCTTCGAGGGTCGATTCGCTGTTATAAACAGGAACGATAATTGAAACACTTGGGGTCGTCATGGAACTCGACTCTCTGCGAAGGACTCCGCGCAAAGACCGATCATAGCGGTTGCGTCGGGTGTTGCCATTCGAATTCTTAGTTCACCGATTTTCTTGAGCCTCGATATTGCGAGCGCCAATGTGGAACTCTTGAGTCATGCGCCGCCCCGATCGTCCGGACGTCCGGACGTCAGCGCCTGCATGCGATCGACGTCCCGGCGTATCTTCAACCCTCTCGGCCCCGAAAGACCTCTACCTTGAGGGGGATCCCTCTCAGGAGCGGCCCAATGTCCACTTCATCGTCGTCATCGCGCTCGTTGTCATCGCTTCGGTCGCGCTCGCCCCGATTACCAGCTTTGGTGGGAACTTCTCGAACCACGAAGCACGCCATGTTTTCAATGGCGTCCTCGATGACGCTCTCGGCCAGATCGCCGCCGGGGCTCCCCTCGCCGCCCTCGCCCTCTGCGGCGCTCATCACCGCGACGCCGATGCTATATCGGCCCGGACGCAATCGGCCCGGCAGGACGAACCTGATCTCGGCCCGCTCGCCACCGCCGCTTGCGAGCGATTCCAGGTCATCCGCTCCTCCGTCGGCCGTAGTCGCCCCGAGCAGGCAGTTCCCGTCGGCGTCATCGACATGCGCCTCGACAGCGAGGCTTACAACCGGAGCAATCACGCGAAGGCAAACTTCAATCGCAAACGCGTCGCCGACCTCGAACTCTTCGCTCGCGGCTCCGGCTTTGGACAACACCCGAACCCGCTCGATCCGGACGCGCTCACGCCGATCCTTCTCATACGCGTCTTGCGCTTCGCGCTCGTATCGCCTCACTGCGTCCGCCGCATTTCCATCGAACACCACGTGCCCCGCCTTCAAGTAAATCGCGCGGCTGCACAGCCCAAGAATTTGATCGGCATCGTGACTGGCCAACACGATCGCCGTACCGCCGCGTTGCAGCATCCGGAGCCGCGTCAAACATTTCATCCGAAAGGCCGCGTCGCCAACGGCCAGGACTTCGTCGAGCAGGAGCGCATCGGGCCGCGACGCGATCGCCACGGCGAAAGCCAGCCGGGCTTCCATCCCCGTGCTGTATGTGCGCACGGGCGCGTCCATGGCCTCGCCCAGCTCGGAGAACGCCTCGACCTCAGGCATCCTTCGCTCTGCCTCGGCGCGCGAAACCCCATGAATGAAGGCGCCGAGGATTGCGTTTTCGCGCCCCGTGAATTCGGCGTTGAATCCACTTCCCAGTTCGAGGATAGCCGAGGACCGCTCCGCACAGGCGACTGTGCCCTCGGTCGCTTCAAGCGTTCCGGCGATCAGTCCGAGCAGCGTGCTCTTGCCCGATCCGTTCGCCCCGATCAGACCGACGACTTCGCCCCGGCGGATCTCGAAGCTCGCACCGCGTAACGCCCACATGCCGTCGCCGGCCGGCGACTGCGCGCCGTTCACAACACGCCGACTCCACGCAGAGCGCCCCCGGCGCGATCCGTCCAGACGATACCACTTGCCGAGGCTGCTCACGCAAACCACGACGTCGCCCTTTACAGTGCCGGCCATGAGAAAACTTCGTCCGCCGCCCCGAGGCAGTCGCGCAATCACTTTCGCCTCAAATCTCCACGCCCAACGGCCCTTTCAAAGCGAAACCGAATGCGATGGAGAGCACGAAAAACATAACGAGCCAATTGATGCCAAACCCAAAAACCGGAATAGTCTCGTCAGCGTATTCGATCTCAATCGCCTCGATCACGCCACCCTTGAGCGGGGACTCGCCGGGATAGAGCAGCGCCTCCCAGACTCCCCGCCCCGTCCGCAAGGACGACACCGAACGCCAATCGCCGCCGACATTCAATTCCTTCTCATGCGACTCGCCGCCGGTCGTAAACACCAGCCGGTAATCGCCCGGCGCGTCGGCACGGATGCGCCAGACGACCTCGTTCCGCGCAGCCACTCGCACCGGAGGGGTTTCCGATACGACGCCCTCAGGAACCTCGAATGTGACGGCGCGCAAAACGTCGGGGGCCGCCTCGGCGCTCAGACTCACCGTGAGCAGCGCGGACTGCCCGATTTCCAGAGGCGCCTTTGCGAACCACAGGTTCAATTGAAAAAGAATAAGCAATACGGGTCCCATCATTACGATCATCGGAAGCAATGAATGCCCCATATAGCGTAGCGTCAGCCCCACGATCTTCCCCTGAAGCCTCAATAGAAGCGCGATGTTATCCTGATATATTCTGACCGCAATCAGGTTGCCCCGGATGTGATCCTTCAAGCCACGAATCGCATCTTGATTCGAGACCATCGCAAATATCCAAAGCATGATGACGCCGACGACGAGCGAGACGATCGTCATGCCAATCACGGGACCCAGCGGCTGCAACACGCCAAGCGCCACGGCGAACAACGCCGTCATTGCCTTATTAAGTGCGCCTGCCAGACCCATGTCGTTCGTCTCTCCGCCTACCGTGATTTAAGACAAATACCCCAGCCCTTGAAGCTTCTTGCGAATCTCCTCTTCGCTGTCTGCCTCGCCGATAAACTCAAGTTCCTTCTCCAGCGCGTGGGATACGAATTCATCGACTGAAGAATACCCCGCGATATCCGCATACTTCCTCACACGGTCGAAAAGTTCCTTGCTTAACTTTACCTTCGGTCCAAACATCTCTACCTCCCTCGATCTTCGCGCGGCTCACGGCCGCCCAGCCAATCTAATTCGATTCGGCCGCGACTGACGATTTCTCGCCACTTGCCGGTCCGATACAATCGCTCCCGATCATCTCCGGCAACGGGGCGATGCCATATTCATCCAAAACCGCGACCGTCAGATCATATAGAAACGGCTCATCCATCGTGATCGTTCGATTCGTTATCAGGACGCCGGGCACATGCCGATAATCCATCGCATGATCTCCGCTCCAGGCTTCGGTATTGTCCTCGAATATTTCTTTCGGGAACTCCCCAAGCGGACTATCCCACGAGCTTCGATATCCACGATTATAGCCGACAATGATATCCGGGCCGACGTCAAGGTATGGGCCGTGGAAATCGCGATGCGTTCTCACGACAAGAGTAATCACGTTCTCACCGTTTCTTGAATCCTTGAATTCAAGCATGTCCTTCTCCAACCGATCCAGCACATCGTCATACGCGCCCTCGGCGACCACGCCCTCGCGCTCGCGCCCCCTCAGGTTAACGTAAACGCCGTTCAGGCCCATCGCGTATGCTTCGGTTTTCTCCCAATCCACGTTCAAAAACAAAGGATATCGCCCTTGCTTCGAGGGATCCTTAAGCGTCACATAACCCTTTTCCAGCAGCCATGTATTCAGGTTCACACCCCAATAGAACGGCGCGAACCCATGATCGGACATGACAATGAGGGTGGAATCCTCATCGAGCGACTCCATCGCGCGCCCGATCGCCTCGTCGATCTCCTCGTAAAGAGTCTGTACACTGTCGCGCAATCCCTCAACGGGCTCATATCCCGGGTGATCCACGTCGAAATATCGATATAACATATGGCAATTCTGATCGATCGTAGAGAAATAGAAGAATAACAGTCCTTCCTCATGATTATCGAGCAGATGATCCAGCGCCTTGCGGCTCTCCGCATAGACGAACTGAGTCTGCTCCCAGAATTCCATCGGACCAAAGACCCCGTTCGAGAGCGCCTTGGTGTCTTCGGGGAGCTCTTGCGTATAGAAAAATCCTAACTCCTCGCACAGCTCGTGACCCCAATCCTCGGGTTCGACGATCGGCATTGCAGGGTCGGCCGGATTGATCTGCAAAGGAGTAACGTACAACTTGAATTCCGGGCGAACGGACTGCAAATAGAAACGACATATCGCACTGATCTTGACAAGATAGGGAATCGGCTCAAATGTCACTTCAACCCAGTCGCTCCATTCGCCTTCCTCCAGAACAAACTCACTATCCTGAACTTCGAACTTCGCGACGGCTTCCTCGCGATCCAAATACACAGTGAAGGGTATTTCAAGATCTCGAAATTCATATTCGATCTCGTCTTTGCTCCCCGCTCCCCCGCCCTTCTTGCTCGGCTTTGCGAAGCGCCGGAAACTATTCTCAGGTCCGATTAATTTCGCCTCGACCGTATCGTTGCGAACCTCGACCGGATAAGCCTCGCCACCGGTGAAGTCATCTGCATCGGCCGGCAGGAGAGTCGTATAGAAAGAGAACGTTCCCGGCGTGCCTCGGATATCCGGAGTGCCCATACCGGAGATCGCCCGTCCATGGATCTTGGACGGCGGGAAATTCGCGGGCATCTTGAATATCGTGGTCTCCACGCTCTGCTCTCCCAGCAGTTCCCAGAACGGCGTGCCCTTGCGCATCAGCTCCACGCTGCCGCCTTTGAGTGGAATCACCCACGACCCTACTTCAAAAGTCTTCTCCGCCCCGTGTGCTTTGGACATGGAAAGGTAAGGCATAACGGCAATGCGCTTATTCGGAGGGTCGGGATCGCGATGCACAAAATCGAAGATCCCGTGACCACCCGGATCCATCCCCGTGATGAAAGTCGACCACGCCGTCGGGCTGAGCGGCGGCATGCTCGTCTGCAAAGGCTTAAAATCGCCGGTCTCGATCAGACGTTTGGTATTCGGCATGACTCCGGCATCCACGAACTTGCGGACGAAAATCGGGTCCATGCCGTCCACGCCCATGATGATGACTTTGCGCGCTGGCTCGGCCATAAGCGGCGCGGGAAGCAAGACTGTTAGCAGCAAGGCCCACAAAATAAAGTGTCGCGATTTATCGATTATCATTTGCATCACGCTGTTGGCACCCCGACTTCTTGCTTCTTCTCTTCGCTCGTCTCGCTCTGGGGCTTTTCCGGCGCAGGCGGCGCACCGGCGGGCATCAGCGGCTTGCCGTCGCACCAGGGGGGCACTTCGACTCCGAATAGATCGAGCACCGTAGGCCCAAGATCGGTGATATGCGGATTCTCTCGGGCGATCTTCCGATTCGAGAAAAGCATCCCCGGCACGTCAGGCGGGTTGAAATTGTGGTCGCCGCTCCAGGGACGATCGTTGTCACTGATGACTTCAGCGTCGAGCCCTCCGGTCACGCTACTCCACGCCACGCGATGCCCGGGCCGGAAGCCGACGACCAGATCGGGCGCATCTTTCGCGTAGGGACCGTGATAGACGTTCTCGCCGTCGTAGACCTCGCGCACCGGCGCGCAGTTCTCCTTTTCATCATATAGCTTCTTGAGCCCGTCGATAATCTCGCTCTTCACAGCGGCGGCCTCGGCGCCCGGCTTGACGATTCCGCCCGTCTCGCGCCCGGCTTGATTCAAATATATTCCACCGAACCCGACGGCATAAGCTCTCGTCTTCGTCCAGTCCACATCCGCGAACATATCTCGCCCACTCGGGTCATCCTTCAAAACCATGAATCCATTGTCCACAAGCCAGGTGTTCAGGTTCACCTCGCGCCGGAACGGCTTGAATCCGTGATCGCTCATGACGACCAGCACGCTATCGTCGCGCAGCTTTGCGCGCGTCCGCCCGACGAGGTCGTCCATCTCAATGTAGAGCTTCCGGATCGCGTCCTTGTGCCGGGTCGTATCCCGCCCGGCGTTCGCCGGATGATCGTCCTGCAAGTATCTGAAAAACATATGCTGGAGGCGATCGGTAATATCGAAGACACAGACGACGCATCCGCGCGGTGTTTTCTCGATCGCGTCGAAATACATCCGCTCGCGCTCGGCATGAATCTGATACGTTTGCTTAAGGAACGCCTCTTCGTCCATAACGCCTTCGTTGAGCGATGAGGTATCCTCGGCGAGCCCGAGCGTCGCGTAAGTCCCCTGCGTCTTGGCCAGATAAATCGCATATGTCATTGGGTGCGAAACCGGCAGCGCGGGCTTGCCCGGGTCAATATTGATCGGCGTCATGTAGAGCTTGAAGTGCGGTTCGGCCTGGATCAGATAGAACATCACGACGCCGCGAACCTTGATGCCCAACCCGGCTTTGAAATCGACCTCGATCCAGGGCGTGTATTCCCTCAGCGCGAGCGGGTATTCCTTCTTGTCCAACACGAGCACCGCGATGCCGGGGTTCTTCTTTGTCCCATCGAGGCGAACTACAAACGGCACGTTGATCTCGCCGCCATCGCGAAGGAGCGAATTCTCCGGGCCGGAGATTTCCGCCCTTGCGATCTTGTCCTGCACCGTGACAGGCAACTTCACGCCGCTGATGAGCGCGAGCTTGTCGTCCTCGGGATCGTTCGAGTAATAAAAATATGTCCCCTGGCTGCCCTTGAGATCGGGAACCGACATCGCGGATAGAAGAACACCGTCGAATTTTTCGGGCGGAAACGTGATCGGCACGCGCAGGATCGTGCTGAAAACCCCGTGTTCGCCGAGAGTTTTCCAGAACGGGACGCTCTTGCGGCCAACCGGCATGCTCGGTTTGCCGATCGGGAAAACGTATTTGCCAAGCCGGATCGAACGCGCCGGCGGGCCCACCTGAGCTGAGGAAAGCTCCGGGAGATGCGTCTTGCGGTTCGGCACGAGGAAATCGTAAATGCGGTGCTTGCCCGGATTGCACCCGGTCTGGAAGGACGACCAGGCGACGGGCGATTCGGCCAGTAACGTCGTTCCCAGGTCGTGAAAACATCCTTCTTCGGCCAATTTCTTGAAGTTCGGCAGCAGACCCTCGGCCATGAACTCGCGCGTCAGCTCGGGGTCCTGCCCGTCCAACCCGAGGACGACCACCTGCTTCGCCCGAGCCCCGGCCAACGCCCGGCTGCGCCTCAGCGTAAGGAATATCCAACGGATCGGCCACGTCATCAGCGTGAAGAGCGCCAGGACGAACGTGACGAACAAGATGAAGAACGACGAGACGAAGGCGAACCCCGCGCCCGGCCCGATATAGGCATGAGCGCTTCGTCCACCAAGAACGAAGACGGCGCACATCACGAGTGCGACCGGCACGAGAGAGCCCATCCTTCGCGATTGAATTCGCGATGACTTCCGCGCCCGCGCGCGGGTCATCCCAATGTTCTGCCTGTCGGTATTATTCAACGCTAATAGATCGATTCGTCCCGAGCGGCATGCGACGCGCGAACGCCACGGGCCACGCTTCAGGCCCGTTTTCGGTTTCGATAGAGTTTGGGATCGGCCACGGCGGCCATCTTCTCCACATCAAGATCGCCGCCGATAAACTCGGCGACGCGCCGGGCCCACGGCCCCGGCTGCTCCAGCACCTCGCCATACGGAACTTCAATGAAATCAAAATTTTTAGAGTTTTTCAGCTGATAGTTCACCCGCCACAGGTGGTTCTTATAGAGGTCTGCCATTTTCTCGTCTTCGGTCTGGCTGTCTTCCCCGCGCCGATCTTCCATTTTCTTCTGGCTGGCCAGCACTTCGGTCATTTCGCGCCGCATGAAAATGACCTTATAGGAAAAATCATCGGGCAACTCGCGCAGCAGGAACGAGATCACCTTGACGACTTTGCCCCGATACACCCCGAGCCAGCTCTTGTCGCCCCCCTTGTCCAGCTCCTTGATGCGTTCGAGCTCGTAGTAGCCTTTGGGGTTATCCTCGTCGGCCGTCCTCTCGCCGTCGGTCACGATCTCAAGCCCGCCGGCTTCGAGCATCTTCATCATCATCGACGTGCCCGAGCGCGGCAGCCCGGAGACCACAATCAACGCGCCGGCGAACCGCCGGCGCTTGAGAATACCGCTGATGAGAGTGACAACCATTCGGTCACGATGGCCTTGAATCAAGCTGCGGGCAGGGCTGGTCGCATCCGGCCCCGCCAAGATCGCCTTGCCCCACGGGCAGGCAACAGCCGTCCATCATAGAGAATCCATTGCTCCGGCTGCACTGAAATTCGGTCGCGATCACCGGTCCAATGCTGAATTTCGAATTCGGCGAACCGAATTCCGCGAGGCGACGGTCCACAGGCAGTTCGACCCGCTCCTTGCAGCTTGGCGACTCAAGTTGACGCATTTCCATATGAAGAATACACTTTTCATCCGAGCGGTGAGGGTTAATGCCCCATTCTTTGGCCCAAGCCGTTCGTCCATTGGGACACGATAGACAATCTATTTGAAGTCGGTTGGCCCCCACTAGTGATGTGACGGGCTGACATTGCGCCGAAGTCCTGCCGGGGCGTCTCGTCCATGATTCAATCGCTTCTTTGCCTCGACCGCCTCACGCGCGCCGCTCCATGCGTCGCGGCCGTTTTAACATTGGCCACCTTGATAGCCTTCACGCCATCTACCGCGTCGGGCCAAAACACCGCGCCAAAAGTCTCATGGCACTGGCACATGCACCAGCCGATTTACTGGAACGATCAGCTCCGGTCGGGCGGCGTCGATCGATACGAATACGCCTGGGAATCCATTCAACAAACCGACGGCGGGGCCACAAACCCGGAGAACAATCTGCGTGACATCTTCGGCAAAGACGATCGCGTCGCCGCATATCAGTTTCGCCCGCGCGATACGGTCGGTTCGATCGGTGGCGCTCACCCCAACTCGGGCGTTCTGATGAGTTACTCGGGCGCGCTGATGGAGAACATCAACAGCCTGGGTCAGGCCTCGCAGCTGGGATACGGCCCGGGCTGGGCAGCGCCCATGGATCAGGCCAACGAGTGGTCCACTCCCGGCGGCAAGACGCGCATGGACATCGTTAACTTCTCCTATCACCACGCGCTGATGGGCCTGCACAACCCCGAGACCGTCTTCATGGAGCTCAAACTGCATCAGGAAAAGGTGGCCCAGGTCTTCGGCCCCGGCGCCGTCTCGCGCGGATATTTCCCCTCCGAGATGAGCTTTTCGATCCGTCAAATCCCGATTCTTGAAGACCTCGGCATCCAATGGGCCGTCGTATCCGGCGAGCACATCGCCCGGGCCTGTCCGGATTTCCCTCTTGTCCTGGGCTCGGGCGGCGTTAATTGCGCGCCGCCGAACAGGGCCGATCAGATCAACCCGCAGGGCGAGCAGTTCATCCGGGCGACGATCAGCCGAGGCAGTTCGCCGGTCAACGCGAACCCTCTTTCCTACCAGGCGGCATACACGCAATACGTCGATCCTGAAACCGGAACGGTGCATAAGCTCATCGTCGTTCCCGCCGATCAATCCCAGGGCTGGCGCGATGGCTTCCAGTGCATCGACGCCTCGTTCCTCTCCGAGCTGACCGCGCGCAACGACCCCAGCCAACCATCGCTCGTTCTGCTAAGCCACGACGGCGACAACGCCTTCGGCGGGGGGTTCAGTTACTACAACGAGTGCGTTCCGAACCTCGCCACAGATGCCGCCGGTCGGGGCGGCGAAGTGACCTCCATCGAGCAATACCTCACCGATTTTCCGCCCGATACATCGGACGTTATCCATGTCGAAGACGGCGCCTGGGTGAACGCGGACTCCGATTTCGGCTCGCCGTCATACATCAACTGGAACTACCCACTGCTCAATTCGAACGGCCAGCACGACCCCGAGAACGGATGGCACGAGAAGCCGCGCGATATGGCGATCTTCACCGAGACGCTGAACCGCATCCTAACCGCACAGCAGATCGCCGAAGACACGACCAGTTATCAGCTCAACTTCGCGAAAATCCTTCAGCCCGACGGCTCCACAAACCCAGTGGATCGCGCCTGGCACTACTACCTGGGCTCGCTCGATTCGGGCAACGTCTACTTCGGGCCCGCGCTGGACCTTGAGGTCAAGGCCACGATCGGATGCAATGAGGCGTTCGAGCACGTCGATCCCATCCTCGCCGCAAACCCCACCGAGGACCGGACGCCCCCGTCCATCTGGCTGCCGCAGCGTTTCCCATACAACCCGGGCAGCCTCAATTTCGGCGTCGAGTTCGGATACCAGCAGTTCTTCGACGACGGCGATTTCCACATCTGGACGTTCGTAGCCGACGTCTCGGGCCCGTCCACCTCGATCCTCAAATATCGAATCGATGCGGACGGCGCAAACCCGCTGGCCTCGACGCAGAACGAAACATTCGCCGGCGGGGCCGAGGTCGGCTCATGGGTCTCTCTGCCGATGAGCGGACGCGATTTTCCCAAGGGTCTGCCGGCGGGATACAACAACGGTGCGATCAATTTCTTCGAGCTTCCCGAACACATCGCGCGCCACTACTCGGTCGAAGTCACAGGCCTTCGCGAAGTTCTGATCGATTACTACATTGAAGCGACAGACACGCGTGGCAACGTCGCCAAATCGCCGATTCAGCACGTCTACATCGGCGATGGCTCCGGCTCGACTCCCGGCGGCAATTCTGTCGTCACGGTCGCGCCCGATCCGCCCATCGTGGGCCAATCCGTCACCGTCTCTTACGACGCGACCGGGCGAAACCTCGCCGATGCCGCGCAGGTTTTCATTCACCACGGCTTCAACGATTGGGCGACGGTCTTCGCCGACGCGTCCATGAGCAACGTCGGCGCTGAAGTGTGGGAATACGCGTACACGGTCAATCCGGCGGCCACGCAGATCGATATGGTTTTCAATAACGGCGCCGGAACCTGGGATAACAACGGCGGGCAGGACTGGCACATCAATACATCGTCCACGCCGACGCCGCCGGTCGCGGAGTTCTCCGGCCTGCCGCGTTCGGGCGCCGCGCCGCTGATGGTCAACTTCACCGACGCTTCGACGGGAGGCCCGACGTCATGGACGTGGGATTTCGATGGCGACAGCGCTCCGGATTCGAGCCAGCGCAATCCCGCGTTCACTTACAACACGCCCGGCACATACACCGTCACGCTCACCGCAGCAAACGGCGAAGGCAGCGACGACGAAACGAAGATCGATTACATCACAGTCGCCGCACCAGTCGCGCCGGCTGCCGACTTCTCCGCCGATCCGACATCCGGCGCCGCCCCGCTCACGGTAAATTTCACCGATCTCTCCGCGAGTGATCCCGCCGGCTGGGCATGGGATTTTGAGAACGACGGGACGACCGACAGCACACAACGCAATCCGCAATTCACTTACTCAACCCCCGGCGCCTACACCGTCAGCCTGACGGCGAGCAACGCGCAGGGCAGCGATTCCGAAATCAAGATTGACCTTATCGCCGTCGCTCCTCCCCCGCCGCCGAGCATCGCGATCAATAAGACAACGATCGTCGCCGCCGCCCCGATCGGCTCGGGCACTGTCGCGGATTCTTTTACGGTCGCCAACGGCGGGAGCGGCGCGCTGGATTATGAAATCGCTCTGGACTTCATCGACGATGCCACGCGCGCCGAGATCAATGGCATCGTATTGAATCTGACGACGAGCCCCGGTCCGCCCGTCACACCGCAGATGGATACAAACAGCGACGGTGTCATCGATGTGGGAGATATCGCGAATGCGCTGGCCCAGGTGCCGTCCGATTGGCTCGCGATCAATCCCGGCTCTGGATCCTCCACGGGCGAAGCCGATCAAATCGATGTGGCTTTCAACTCCGCAGGACTCGCGCTAGGCGCTTACGCCGCGCGCATAGTCATCTCGGCAGATACCGACATTTCGCCCCGGACGATCACCGTTACGTTCGAGATCACTGACGCTATCCCCTCTGAGACGACGGTCGTGCCAAATCCGCCCCAGGCAGGGCAGCCCGCGAGAGTGTGGTATCGCCAAACCGGCGGCCCGCTCGATGGCGCGGCCGGTGTCGTCCTTCATTGGGGCATCAACGGGGGGCTCGCGCAGGGCGGGGCATGGGAGAACGTTACGGACACGCCCATGACCGAATCGGGCGCTTCGCCAGGCATGTGGTTCGCCGATACCTCAATTCCGGCCGGCGCGACTTCATTGAACTTCGTCACTAACAACGGCTCGGGCACTTGGGACAACAACGCCAATCAGGATTGGAACTTCGCGACGGCCGGGCCGTGAGGCGAATTCTCGACCTCGCGCTTCAACGATCAATCGCTCGGATACGTTCGGCTGGCTCTTCAAAGGCTTC
This sequence comes from Candidatus Sumerlaeota bacterium, assembly GCA_021772735.1. Classification (GTDB taxonomy): domain Bacteria; phylum Sumerlaeota; class Sumerlaeia; order MVZB01; family JAJFLK01; genus JAJFLK01. Next base: position 15,285 of record JAJFLK010000170.1, read on the forward strand.
GGCTTCTTCATCTCGGTCCGTAGCCCGATATAGGAACGCCATGTTCTCAAGGCGGAGGTCACACTTGGATCATTCGGTCCCATGATCTCTTCGCTTCGCGCGGAAATCGGTCGGCACTTTCGTCAGTATCACCTGCAAAAACTCGAAGGCACGACCCGTCGACTCATGCCGACGCATTAATACAACGTCCAATCCGTCGCCGAGTTAAAAACAAAGATGACATAAGTCGCGAAACCGCCGGGCGTCCAGCTTGCGCCCGCGCCGTTGGCGCCGTTTAAGAGGTCAACCGGCGCCGTGCTGCCGATATGCGGATCGGTCGAACCGCCGAAAGGCGTGGTTCCCAATTCGGGAAGCGTCGAATTCGAGAGGAAGCCATTGTTGTTATCGCCGGTCACGACGACGATGCGCACTTCGCTTGAGCCCTCGGCACCGATTTCGGCGAGCGGAATCGCAATCTCCAACCCTTCATCGCCGTCCGGCGTGCCGAAATCGTTTCCGTCCGAATAAGCAAACTCGATCGAATTGTCTGCCGGAGAACCATCCCCTGCCGCAGGTCCCGTTGTAACCGAATTGTCGGGCTGCCGATCGTCCACGACCTCGGTGCCGAGGAAGGCGTTGTCCACTCCTCCACTTCGGTAATCGGACCAATCGAGAAAGCAGGATGCATCGTTCCCTCCGCTGTCGACGCCGTTGTCGTTATCGCCCGAATTATATGAGATCGCCAGGTCGATCTCGGCCAACGGCAATCTATATCCGGCATTGTTACCCGCCATGCTGGACCCGCCCGACGGGACGAGACTCGTGCCCGAACCCGCCACCGAATTGAAGTCCAGATAAATCGCGCCGCCGTTGTTGAACGACGTATTGCATTCGATGAACAGGTAAAGCTTGCCGTTCGCGCTTGTCGCGTGCAGCTCATACGCGGCCTGATTTGTGCCGAAAGATGCTCGAAAGTTTATTCCCTGCGAGAGGTACCCTTCTGACGCGATCAACCTTCCATCCACAGTCAGGTCTTGCGGGAACACA
>JAJFLK010000018.1 GCA_021772735.1 Candidatus Sumerlaeota bacterium
AGCCCCGCGATGTCGTGCGGCACCCATTTCTTCGGGCATATCCGCCGGCCGCAAGCCCGTATTAATCAGCCCATTAGACCGAGAATTGTCTGAACCTATCGACCCCGCAGGCCGAAGAGGTAGAGAGGTGGGCGCGGGTGCCACCGAGGGGTAAAAGCAGACGGGCGGAACGATATCTCATGGGCAGATGCACGGTTCTCTCAGTTGTTGGGTTGATGGTATTAGCTGGATGCGTTGGCACCAAGCCTAGGTATAGGCCCGAACTCGAAGCGTTCTTGCGCGAGGCGCCGTCGGGTGTTCGATATGGCGGCTCGGGCGCCGAGATCCAGGCGGCCGCTGCGGTCGAGGACGCCGAGCGCGACGCCCAGGCGATTCTTGCCGCGGCTATCGCGAAGGTAGGTCGCGAACCCCTGAACCTCGATGATTGCCTGCTGGTCGCACTGGCGAACAATCGAATCGTGCCGGCCACCGAGCTTTCGGTCCAGATCGCCGAGGCGCAACTGCGCCAGGCGCTTTCGTTCTATTGGCCGCAGATCACCGGCAGCGCGATTTACTCGATCTTGAAAGAAGACCCAGATGTGGTCGTTCCGGAAATCGATTCCGACGTCACGATCAGCGGGCTCGGGCCGGTCCCTCTGAATCTCAATGTGACGCTGCCCGAGCAGCAATACAGCCTGATGGATCGCGAGAATTTCTCGGCTTCCATCCTGGCAATGTATCCCGTGTTCACCGGTGGCAAGCGACCAGCCGTGGTACGCCAGGCGCGTTTCGGCGTCGAGATGGCGAAACATCAAGTTCGGCGGACCGAGCTTAAAGTCGTCGATGACGTCAAGCGGACTTACTACGGGTTGGTCTTCGCCGGTGAACTGCAAGAGATCATCGGCGAAGCCTTGACGCGGATGGAAGTGACGATGCAGTTGACCGAGCGGCTCTATCAGGGCGGGTCGTTGACGGTCAAGAAGACCGATTACCTGCGCACAAAGGTGTTTGTTGAGGCATTGAGATCCGTTCTCGCCGTCGTTGATTCGAACGAGGAACTGGCTAAGAGCGCTTTGGTCAATCTGATGGGATTGCCGTGGGAGACCGACCTTGCGATCGCGGCCGAGGAGCTGCCGTTCGAACCATACGCCGCAGACCTGACTCAGCTCATAGGCACAACCTATAGCTTCAACCCGGATTGGAATCGCTTGCGGGCCGGCCTGCAAGCGGTCGAGGCGAAGGTCAAAGAGGCGCAGAGCGATCACTTCCCCATGGTGGCCTTGTTCGGCCAGCTTAATTATATCCATAACGACTTGGAATCGGGCGTTGTCTCAGAGAAGCAGAAGGATATCTGGGCCGTCGGGATCGGCATGGAATTCCCGGTTTTTGTCGGATTCCGGCATTTGAATCAGGTGCGAGAGGCCAAGGCGCGTCTTGAGACGTTGAAACATCAGGGAATCATGATCCGCGAAGGGCTGGCCCTGCTCGTCAAGAAGCTGTTCCTGGATATGAACGGCGCGAGCAATGCATCTGTCTCGGCGGCCGTTGCGCAGGAGGCGGCAACTGAGAACCGCAAGCTGCATATTCGGGCATATCGCGACGAGCTGGTCGAAACCGAGGACGTGATCGAAGCGCAGTTGGTCGAAGTGCTCTCCAAGTCGCTTTATCAGCGGTCGCTATACAGCCATCTCGAAGCGCAGTTCGAACTGGAATTTATCGTCGGGCAAGAGCTTGCGCGGATGCTCGTGCCCGAGGCCGAAGAAGAGGCTGAGCACGCGGCAATCGGTCAAGAAACACGTCGAGTTGAGACGGCCTCAGCCGGACGCGTGACTGTTTTGAAATCGATAGATCAAGGGGGACGGTGAATTGATCGAACCATCGGATCGATTGACATCGAAGGGCTCGGGCGCAAAGCCTTGGACCCGAGCAAGAAACCGGCGCGCACTTTGGTTTGCATGCGCGTTTATTTTGGCGGGAACTCTGGCGCCGGGCGTGGGCCGATCGGACGACGCGATCATCGGAGGCAAGAAGGTCTATCGAATGGGTTTGTCCGCCACGCAGTTCTCAGGGACGAACCTGCGAGACGCGGAAGTCGCGATGGATTTCTGGATGGAGCGCATGAGCGAGCGGCGGGGGAATCCGTACACCGCGGCAACCGAGGGGTACGAGGATGTTTCGGAGATGATTGCGCTCGCTCGCGAGGGGAGTCTCGACGTTATTGGCATGCTGACTTACGAATACCTGGAGTTTGCGGACCCGGCGGTCCTTGAGCCTTTTTCATATAGTGTGCGCGACAAGGCCCGAAGAGGCGAAGCGTGTCAGTTGATTGTCCGTCGCGATAGCGGAATCAAGAAGATCGAAGATCTCAAAGGGCGCAAGATCAACCTTGAATTATCGAGCACCGGAGAATTGACCAAGATTTGGCTCGAGGTCTTGCTCAAGAGGGCCAATCTGGCCCCATGTTCGGCTTTCTTTTCCGAAGTCAGCGTCGAGGAGAAAATCTCAGAAACAGTGCTGCCGCTATTCTTCAAGCAGGTTGATGCTTGCGTGACGCTGGATGGATCATTTCGCACGATGGTGGAAATGAATCCCAAAGTCGGCCGGGATCTGATCGTTTTGGAATCTTCGGGTGAACTTATGGCATCGCTGCTGTGCTTCAACACTTCCCTGAGTGAAAAGGATAAGGAGGATATCCGGAGCACCGCCCTGACTTTCCACGAGGATCCGGGCGGCGAGCAGATCCTGGCTCTCTTTCGCATCGAACAGGTCATCAAGTTTGAGCCTCGCTATCTGGAGAGTATGGAATCTCTATACGGCGAATATATCGGCGAGCAACAGGGCGAACTTGGAGAGTAGATCGTGTCATTGATTCCCGCCATGAGCTTGCTTAAGCGATTCACGTTCATCACCTCCGCAGTGGTCGTGATGACGATCGTCGGCTTTTCGCTGTCGATCCTGCCGTGGCAAAAACAATCTCTCGTCAAGGCGATGGACGCCGAGGCGGAATCCGTGGCGGCTTCGATCGATCAAGTCACCACTGAGGCGGTTGTGACCGAAGATTACGTATCGGTGATCGATCACTGCATGGCCGTGGTCCAGAAGCGGCCGAACATTCGTTTTGTAACCGTGATCCGTAAAGACGGGTTCGCCCTGCATCACAAGGCCGATGGTTGGGATCAGATCGAGATCGATAGCGAGGAAATGCCCGCGAGTGAAGCCGTATTCGGCGGAGAGTTCGCTGAGGCGCTCACAGATGGGGAGGCAGTCTACGCGTTTACGTATCCATTTGTTTATTCAGGGATTCACTGGGGCTGGATTCGTCTGGGACTGGGGCTCGATGAATATCGCGCGGAACTGTCCCGGATGTATCAGCGGACGGTGCTCGTATCGGCGTTATGTATGTTGTGTGGTTTGTTGGTTTCGATCATGGCCGCCCGGCGGCTGACGCGGCCGATCCTAAAACTTGAGCGCGTAAGTCGGAAGATCGCTGAGGGAGACCTCTCGGCACGTGTCCAGGTCGCCACGGGCGATGAAATCGAGCAGCTTGCGAGTTCGTTTAACGGCATGGCCGAGGCGCTTGAGAAATCTCAGGGAGATTTGAGTGAGGCCAAAGAACTGGCCGAAGCCGGCACAATGGCCAAAGGCGAATTTCTGGCCAACATGAGTCACGAAATCCGAACTCCGCTGAACGGGATCATCGGGATGACCGACTTGCTTCTCGACACCAAACTGAATGCGGACCAATACGAGATGGGGAAGACGGCGCGAACGTGCGCGGACGTCCTGCTGGGCGTAATCAATGACATTCTGGATTTCTCGAAAATTGAAGCCGGGATGCTGGAGCTGGAAAAGATTGAATTCGACCTTCACGCAACGCTTGGGGATGTGGCCGACATTCTCGCATTGAAAGCCGAAGAGCAGAACCTGAATCTTGCGCTCATGATCGATCCGGGGATTCCGGATCATGTGATCGGCGATCCCGGCCGGTTGCGTCAGATTCTCATTAACCTGTCCAACAACGCGCTCAAGTTTACCGAGAAGGGTGAAGTGGTCATCCGGGCCGATCTGGGAAACACGGACGACGGAAAGATCATGATTCGCTTCGAGGTGAAGGATACCGGCATCGGGATACCTTCGACGAAACTGGACCGGCTATTCCAGACGTTCTCGCAGGTCGACGCCTCGACGACGAGGAAATTTGGAGGGACCGGCCTGGGGCTCGCGATTTGCCGTCAATTGACGGAGATCATGGGCGGGCGCATCGGTGTGACCAGCGTGCCGGGTCAGGGCTCCTCGTTCTGGTTTACGGTATCGTTCGAGACTTGCGAGACGGTGCACTCCAAGGATATTCCCGATACGAGAGTCTTGTCCGGTAAGCGGGTGCTTATCGTCGACGACAACGCAACGAACATTTGGATCCTGAAGCGGATTCTCGAACAGTGGGGTTGCAAGACCAAGACCTCGCTCAAAGCAACGTTGGCGCTTGAAAAGCTGCGTGCCGCGGTTGCTTCGGATTCGCCTTTCGATCTGGCATTGATCGACAAGAAGATGCCGGGGCTTGACGGGATGGACCTCGGCGCGAGAATCCGCGAAGACCATTCTTTGGACAAGACTCGCCTGGTCATGCTGACTTCTGTCGGCCAGCGAGGCGATGCGGCCGAGACGCGCAACTTAGGATTCTCCGGATACCTGACGAAACCCATTAAGCAATCCTGCCTGCGCGATTGCCTCGCCGCGGTTCTCGAACAAGATCCCGATGACGTTGCGCAGGAGAAGGCTCCTCTGGTGACGCGGCATCACGTCGCGGAGATGAAGCGCCCGACCGGCCGCATCCTGTTGGCCGAGGACAACCTCGTGAACCAGAAAGTCACTTTCCGTCAGTTGATGACGCTCGGCTATGAGGTAGACATCGTGGAAAACGGACGCGAAGCGGTCGATGCCATTGCCGCGCATGCGCACATGCATGCGCTTGTGTTGATGGATTGTCAGATGCCCTTCATGGACGGCTTCGAGGCTACGGCCGCTATTCGCGCGCTTGAGGCCGGGCGGTCGAGGCACACTCCGATTATCGCGCTCACGGCGAACGCGATGGCCGGCGATGAGCGCAGGTGCCTGGACGCAGGGATGGACGATTATGTCACCAAGCCGTGCAAGATCGATGATCTTAAAGCCGCGCTCGAACGCTGGCTGTCCGAGCCCGCGCCCGCCGGACAATCGAGCCCGGAGTCGACCGACGAGGCGAAAATCGCCTGATGCGCAATGGCGGCCATCTTGCGATTCGCCGCGATCGATTTTGAAGCACGATCATCGTGCTCGATTACCCCTAACTACTCGAAAAAAAGGTCGATGAGCCCCGAAGTATAATGCTCGGCGCCCTCGGCCGAATCCGCGACCGCGATCGCGAAGACGTGCGGCCCGGGCCCTTCAAAGGCGTAGTCGTCCGGATTGCCCGTCTTAAGTCCCCTGCGAATCTCAAGCAGCTGGCTCCCTTCCTGGTGAATCGATTCGGCGAGGACGTCACCTCGACTTCCTGTCGGGTAAGCGGCACGGATTGCATGCTGAGTCCGGCCCTCGAATTTCTTGGGCGGGCCGATGGTCTCGTAAGCAGGCTGGCCGTGATCCGGGCTCCATTGAATGAATACGGGGCGATCTGAATCGCCGATGTTGTAGGTTTGGAAAGGCTGCGAGGCCGGGGGCGTGCGCGAGAGAGTGAG
>JAJFLK010000171.1 GCA_021772735.1 Candidatus Sumerlaeota bacterium
GCGGCCACGACCACCGCGGGCAATCCGCCATGAGGCGCAAGGTGCTTTCGTGTGTCACTCATAAACTGAGCGCCGGGCGTGCTCGCCTCCCGTTCGCCAAAAATTGCGAAAGGCCGCATCAGGCCGGCGTCACGCGCGATCGCTAGAGTCCGGCCTTTTCGATTCGTGCGAGCGCTTCGGCGATACGCTCCTCACTGACTGTCAGCGTCAGCCGGATATGGCCATCGGACCTGGAGCCCAGGCCGAAGCCCGGCGTTGTGACGATGTCGCATTTGGCTAGCAGCGCCTTGAAGAACTCCATCGAACTCATCCCGTGGCGCGTCTTCATCCAGACATAAAAAGTCGCCTCGGGCGTGGGCACATCCCAGCCGAGCTTGCGCAGCCCGCCGAGCAGAAGATCGCGCCGGCGCTGATAGATCCTGTTATTGGACGCGATGTATTTCTCAGCGCCGCGCAGCGCCTCGATGCCCGCGATCTGCACGGGGTTGAACTGGCCCGAATCCAGGTTGTTCTTGTATCGCCTCAGCGCGGCGATCATCTGCCGATTGCCGACCGCGTATGCCAGCCGCCATCCGGTCATGTTGAACGATTTCGAGCACGAATAGAATTCGACGCACCGCGCCTTGGCGCCCGGCACCTCGAGGATCGAGGGCGGCTTGACCCCGTCGAAATAGATGTCCACATAAGCGGCGTCGCTGCAGATGTGGAAATCGTGCTTCTTGGCGAGGCGCACCAGCTTTGCCAGATAACTTTTGGGCGCAACGGCGGCCGTCGGGCTGTGCGGATAACACACCCAGAGGATCTTGATACGCGAGAGCACGGAGGCCGGAAGTTTTTCCAGATCGGGCAGATATCCGTTCGCCTCGTTCAGGTGAATCCGATATTCTTTACCGTCGTTGAAGATCGTTCCGGTCTGATAAACCGGGTAGCCGGGATCGGGGAATGCCACGGTATCGCCCCGATTGATGAACGCGCCGGGCGCGTGCCCGATGCCTTCTTTGGAGCCGATCAACGTGGTCGCCTCGCGCCCCGGATCGAGCTTCACGCCGAACCGTCGCGCGTAATAATCGCAGATCGCCTCGCGCGATTCGGCCAGGCCTTCGCCATCGGGATATTGGTGGTTCTGCGGCTCGCGTGCGGCCCGTGCCAGAGCGGCGACGATCGGGCGCGCGGTGGGCAGATCCGGATCGCCGATGCCGAAGCTGATGATATCGGCGCCCTTGGCGATGGCCTTCTTCTTGAGCCCATCGATTTGGACGAATACGTAGGGGGGCAGCTTGCCCAGGCGGTCTGATTCGGTGAATGCCATCTCGTGATTATGCCCTTTTGGCCCTCTCGGCCTTCTGTTCCTTCTCGCTTCTTGTGTTGGTACGCCTGGGAGCCGCTAGATTCCCAAAACGTCTTTCATGCTATAGAGGCCCGCCTCTTTGCCGCTGACCCACGCCGCCGCCCGCAGTGCGCCGCGCGCAAACGTCTCGCGAGTGCTGGCCTTGTGCGTCAGTTCCACGCGCTCGCCGAGCGTCGAGAACGAAACCGTGTGATCGCCGACGACATCGCCGCCCCGGATGCAATGCATGCCGATCTCGCTGCTTGTTCGCTCGCCCGGGAGGCCCATCCGCCCGTGGCGAATGTCTGTCGTCTGGTTGCCTCCGCGCGCTTCGATCACGACATCGGCCAGGCGCTTGGCCGTCCCGCTCGGGGCGTCGCGCTTGAAACGATGATGCATCTCGATGATCTCGACATCGTATGGATCGCCGAGCAGCGCGACCGCCTTGGCGACCAGCTCGTAGAGCACGTTCACGCCGACGCTCATATTGGGAGCGAACACGACGGGGACTTTGTCGGCGGTTTCTGCAATCCGGTCGATGTGCTTCTTCTCAAGCCCGGTGGTTCCGATCACGGCCGAGGCCCCCGTCGCCTCGATCCAATCGAGCATCGCCATGGTTGAATCGGGCGTCGTGAAGTCGATGGCGACGGTGCCATTTGGCACGGATTCCGGCAGCGCGGCGGCGAGAAGGAGGCTTGGCGGCGCGCTCGGGATGAGCGTGGCAAGAGGTTGCCCGATGCCGGGGTGTTCGGCGCGGTCCAGCGCCGCGACGACCTGATACGGCCGATCGCTCGATGCGGCGCATTCGAGGATCATGCGGCCCATGCGCCCGGCTGCGCCGAACATGATGATCGGAGTGATGGTCGCCACGATGTTCCCTCCCGCCTGAATGATTGAAACCGGCTCGCGCCCGGCCATGCATGGGTGATGGTCCGGCAATGCCCGGGCATTGCCTTGCTGATAACGTGGCCCGCGCCACTACATCTACCTGCAGGCCCGCACCCGAAGCCCTCGATTCTATCAGCCCAGAGGCCAAATGCAATCGGATTGGAGAATGATCTTCTTCCCTTTGCTCCTTTGCCTGAACCCCAACTACCCCCCGATTCGATCTGGTTCCCCATGCGCGGCTCTGGTAGCTTGATGCGCTATGAGCGTTCCGACGATCAGCGTCCCCGGCGCACCTTTCACGCAGCGCGATCTCAACGACTGGCTTGCCTCCTCGGCGCTGGTGGCCGAGCGCGCGGCGGTCCAGAGCGATGTCGATGCGTGGCCGTTGCGCGATCTGACCGGCGAGGAAGTCAAGGCGCTGACGGCCCAGGGCAATCGCGCCGAGGATTGGTCGCTGGTGCGTGTTCACGCGGATTTTGAGGTTACGGCCGGCCTTATCACGGGTTGCCGGTTCGAGGGCCGCGTGGTCTTGGGCCAGTTCGGCGCTCGCGGAATTTCGGACA
>JAJFLK010000172.1 GCA_021772735.1 Candidatus Sumerlaeota bacterium
GGCGGGCCGGGCAACCGGATGGTGCATGGCCTGCTTCACGGGCGAGGACGGACTGGAGCACGACGCCGAGACGTCGGATTCAGAATCCGCCGAGGATTCGACCGTCGCTTCGGCCATCAACTCGCCCATAGATTTAACACCCGGTTCATCTGAGGTTCTTATCAAGGCGGGGCGAAATGCCTGAGCCGCCCGATCGATACCGCGCGGCGGGCGTGGACGCGAGCGCATGCGCGGCGTGGCTGGACGGTCTCAAATCCTCGCTACCGGGGGTTGGCGGATTCGCCGGAGTGCTGCCGCTCGGTCCGCATCTGGCCGGAATGCGCGAGCCCTGCCTGGTCGCCAGTGCCGATGGGGTCGGCACCAAAGTCCTCATCGCCCGCGCGGCAGGCGAGCTGACGACGATCGGCATCGATTGCGTCGCGATGGTCGCCAACGATCTGATCTGCTGCGGCGCACGTCCGATCGCGTTCCTGGATTACCTGGCCGTGGGCGCGTTCGATGCCGCTGAGGCCGATGCGATCATCTCCGGAGTGCGAGCCGGATGCGCCGAAGCCGGCTGCGAATTGCTGGGAGGCGAAACCGCCGAGCTGCCCGGCCTGATCGTGCCCGGGGAGTTCGACATCGCGGGGTTCGGCATCGGAGTGGCCGATCGCGAGCGCCTGATCGATGGAAAAAATATTCAATGCGGCGATTCGGTCATCGGATTGGCGTCGAGCGGTATTCATGCGAACGGCTTAAGCCTGGCGCGTGAGGTTTTCGGCGGTTATGCCGAGCACCTTGATCTGCTCACCGAACTTTTGAAACCGACAGCGATTTACGTCAAGGCCGTTCACACAGCACTCGAGAAGTTCGAGATCAAGGGCATCGCGCACGTGACCGGGGGCGGCCTGCCCGGCAATCTGGCGCGCGTTCTTCCCGGAGGTCTGGGCGCGCGGCTCGACCCGGCGCGCTGGACGAGGCCGGAGATCTTCGACCGGCTCCGCCTCGAAGGTGGCCTCGCCGATGAAGATATGTTTCGGGTCTTCAATATGGGTATTGGATTGTGTCTCATCGTCGGCACCGACGATGCGCAGGGGTGCGCCCAGTTGCTTGAGCCCTGGAGCGCGACGGTCATCGGCGAGATCTCGCCGGGCCCGGCAGGCGTTCAAATCGAGGATGTCGGCTAGTACTCCGACCGCCGGAAATTGCCGGGAAGTCATGACCGGCGAGGGCGCCGATCCCACACCTTCCTAATGTGGCTCTTGTAAAGTGTGGAACCGGCGCCCTCGCCGGTTGAGAAATTCAAGAATTCCTCCAGGTGTGGCGGCGTGACAACCCCACAAAATCAGGCGGTCAAAGCACTAGTTCGATTGATCGCAGATCATCGACTCACGCGTGCCCGGTACAAGCTGGCGGTGGCCGCTCCGCAGCGGCCTTCTTAGCTTTCAATCAATTGTGAATATTCGGAATCAATTTGGGGTCAGCGGCACGTGCTCAGTACGTCGAAGCGTTCGAGCGGTTCGCTCATCGACGTGAGCGTTCGGCTGTACCACGCAGGGTCCTCGTGATACCCCTCGGCCAGGCGCTCGATGATGGCCGCGCGATAAGCGTCATGATCGGCCGACGCAATGTCCCGGTTCTCGCGAATAAACTCGCGCAGGCCGCCATAAGCCTCGATGGTATTGGAGCTTTGCAGCAGCGTGTATGCGTAGAAGTAAACGCTGTCTCCGATCGAATCGAAACGGAAGGCCGTCGTATCGAGCATGCACTTGACCGGGATGCTCCGAGGGTCTGCGGCGCGATTGAACGTCGCGGTGAATTCGCCGGGCTTCGTGCAATTGCCAATGCCGAGGATATTGCTTTTCAGGATTGTAATATTTGATCCGCCCCAGCCGGATTCGAGGATGATCTGCGCCAGCGTGACCGATGCCGGAAGGCCGGTCTCTTCCATCAGGCGCACGGCGATCGGCGCCATCTCTTCGATCAATGCCGAGGTGTAGGTCGGTGCAAGTCTGGATGATCGGTCTCGCCGCATGGTCTCAAGCTCGTCGATTCGGGACGCGAAGGCGAGGATCTCGGGGTCGTGGCTGTCGCTGACGACATCCCTCAGACCCTCGAAGCTCTGATCGCGGGGGCTGGAGCGCCGCACGGGCTTTGCCAGCCCCCGGCGGATCTGCGCCTCGGCCAGCTCGTGACCCTCGGTCTTATACCGTTCGGATTCGTAAATGAGGCATGAGGGGTCCGACCCGGCCACGCCGCCCTTAAATTGGGTAACCGGCAGACCGCTGTCACCCCGATTACCCGCAGCGCCACCGACGGCCATGGGCCATAGGAAAACCGAGCTGACGACGAGAATACAGAGGATTCGGATCATTGATGACTCTGGCTACTTCGGTTACATCGTTTTCGGGAGTGGGATCGGAATGCTTCAGATCCCTGAGGCCGACGGCAAATTTGCTCAACCCTGCTCCCGACGGCCGCGATCATCACAGATCGCTCCGGTGGGTCTCCTGATCTTCGCAAGTTGCGTTCCGGTCCACCGCGCGGTTGCTCGGAAGGGCCCGGATTGCCCAAAACGTGCCCGGCACGCAGTTTACCTGAAATCCCGGCGGCGTCAAGTTTTTCGCAAGTCTAACGAGCGATGCTGAATCGGGCCGACGGCCTGTCCCCCATTCGTCGTCGGGCCCGGATTGCTTCGGGGCAT
>JAJFLK010000173.1 GCA_021772735.1 Candidatus Sumerlaeota bacterium
GAGATCGCGATCGAGGCCGGGGAAAACGGCTCATGTGTATCGTTTGGGGCGAAGGATGCGCGGGGATGCCCCTCGGGGCCTCTTTCCATTACCGAACCCTCGCGGGGCGAGTCACATTGCCGATCCTGCATTGATATCTTAATCCCTGAGATTGGCGCGTGCGAGGCGATGATCACGCCGGGCGCGCAGACGGCCCGAGCGCAGGCGGCTCCGCTCATCGCTTCGATTCACTTCTCCCACGCGCTTGAATCTACCTCACTCAAGACATTGCATCGGCCAGAAGGGCGACCGGCCGAGAGCCGGACGGCTCACCTTCGTTGCGTCGTGCTCCAACTCTGATACCTCTGAAATCGCGAACGTAAGGCCCGGGCGGGGCTGCCGTGTAAACAGGCAAGCTCGCGTGTGGGGCAATTGATGCGAACCGGTTTCGGAGGGATGATCAATTGAACACAGGACAAATTATGCGGACGGCAGCACGAGGTTGCTTGCCTTCCGGCGTGCTCTTCTGCCTGGCGCTGGGCGGGTGCGTGGCGCGCCCGGCTTCGGAGCCGGCCGAGGCCAGAGCGTTGGGCCGGGAGGTTCCCGCGTACCATGCGCCCGAGATCGAAGCTGGCGGAATGGAGGTAATACCGGTCCCGGCGCATGAGCCGAGCGGCGTTCTGGTTTTGCGCGAAGCCCTTGGCCTGGCGCTGATACACCACCCTGAGCTTGCCGTCTTCTCATGGGAGGTGCGGCGCGCGGAAGCTCGGGTGTTGCAGTCTGGGCTCGCGCCGAATCCCGAGCTTGAAGTCGAGTTCGAAAACTTCGCCGGGGACAACGCTTTCGAGGATGACGACGCGCTCGAAAGCACGGTCGCGCTCAGTCAGCTCGTCGAGCTGGGCGGCAAGCGCATGAAGCGGATGCGAGTGGCTTCACTGGAGCACGATCTGGCGAGCTGGGATTATGAAGCCCAACGGCTGGGAGTCTTCAGGGAGGTCAACGAGGCGTTCGTGGCGGTGCTGGTCGCTCAGGAGCGGCTCAGCCTGAATGGCGAACTGGTCGAGCTGGCCGAGCAGGTCGCGGCGACCGTTGGTGATAGGGTCGGGGCTGGGCGGGTTCTGCCGGTCGAGGAAACGCGCGTCAAAGTAGCGCTTTCTCTGGGCCGAATTGAACTTCAAAAAGCGGCCCGAGATCTGGACGCGGCGCGCCGCACGTTGGTGTCGGCCTGGGGCGGTCGAGTCCCTCAGTTTATTCGAGCCCAGGGCGACTTCGAATCGGTCGGCCCAATCCCGGCGTATGAAGAATTGGAGAAAACTATCGCCGAGAATCCGGAGTTGGCACGCTGGGCGTCTGAAATGGAACGGCGTCAGGCGGTGTTGAACCTGGAGCAGGCCAATCGCATTCCGGACGTGACGATCAGCGGCGGGTATCGGCGATTCAACGAAACTGATGACAATGCGCTGGTGATGGGGTTTTCGATCCCGCTGCCGGTGTTCAATCGAAACCAGGGAACGATACTCGAAGCCGAGTATGCGCTGGCCAAGGCGCGCGAGCAGCAACGGGCGGCCAATGCCGGCGTGCGGCGTTTGCTGATCGAGGCGTATCGGGCGCTGGCAAGCGCTCACGCCGAGGTCACGTTGCTCAAGGATGAAGTCCTGCCCGGGGCGCAAAGCGCCTTCGACGATATCAACATCGGTTACCGCGAGGGCAAATTTGGGTATCTCGAAGTGCTCGACGCACAGCGCACGCTGTTCGACGCGCGCGGAGGTTACTTCGACGCGTTGGCCCAGTTCCATACGGCTGTGGCCGAAGTGGAGAGCCTGATCGGAGAAGGCCTGATGGCAGGCGCTGGGGAGATGGACCGTGATCAAGACGAGGAGAGCAAGCCATGAAGAACTTCAAACTGTTAGGTCTCTTCGCCGTCGGGTTGGCGACCGGTGGGGTCGCCGTGGTTGGAATCGACCGCCTGGGGCCGCAGAATTCGTCATTCGGGATCGCGGAGACGCCGGCCCGCGAGGACGATAACCATGCCAACGAAGAACCCGACGAGCACGCGGGGCACGACGAGCACGAAGACGAAAAATTAGTGCATCTGGACGCCGGCGAGCTCGAAGAGTTTGGCATCGCCGTCCGAGTCGCCGGAGCGGGCTCGCTGCACGCCTATGTCGAATCTCCCGGAGAGATCGGAGTTAACGCCGATCGACTGGCCCACATCGTTCCCCGCGTGCGGGGCGTCGTGCAGGACGTGAAGAAAACTCTGGGGGATCAAGTGCGCGCCGGCGAGCTGATGGCTGTTCTCCAAAGCCGGGAATTGGCCGATGCGAAGGCAACGTTTTTGGCGGCTCGGGGTCGGCTCGAATTGGCCGAAGCCAATTACGATCGCGAAGAGGGGTTGTGGAAGAAAAACATCTCCACCGAGCGCGAGTATCTGGAAGCGAAACAGGTCGTGGCCGAGGCGCACATCTCCCTGCACGCGGCTGAGCAGAAGCTCTATGCGTTCGGGTTCTCGGCCGAATACGTCGAAGCCCTGCCGCGAGATCCGAAGGAAGGGCTGACGCGCTATCAAATCGTCTCTCCGTTCGGCGGGACCGTGATCGAGAAGCACATTACGCTCGGAGAGATGCTCGAAGCGGATACACAGGCATTTATCGTCGCCGATCTAAGCTCGGTCTGGGTCAACCTTAACATTTATCAGAAGGACATGGGGCGCATCCACAAGGGTCAATCCGTGATCATCGCAGCCGGACACGATCAGCTGGAGTCTGTCGGCGAGATCAGTTACGTCGGCGCGATGGTGGGCGAGCAGACGCGGACCGCTTTGGCCAGGGTTGTCATCGGCAACGAGGCCGGCGCCTGGCGGCCGGGCATGTTCGTTTCGGCCCGGATTGCTGTGGAGAGTTTTGACGTGACTCTGCGCATCGAGCGAAGCGCGCTGCAGACGATTGATGGAGAAACGTCTGTGTTCGTAAGAGAGGGAGGGGCGTTTGAAGCCCGGCCAGTGACGGTGGGGCGTTCGGATCAGGAGAGCGTTGAGGTCATCTCAGGGATCAAAGCTGGCGAGGAATATGTCGCCGAGGGCGGCTTCACGCTCAAAGCCCAGCTGGCCAAGGGAAGCTTTGGCGACGGTCATAATCACTAAGATGGAGCAAGACGCAGAATGCATAAACTAATCCAGATCGTCCTCCACAGTCGTCTATTGATGATTGTCATGGGCGTGCTCGTGATCGCGGCCGGCGTTTTCAGCTATCAGCAGCTGCCGGTGGATGCCTTCCCGGACGTGACGCCGGCGCTCGTGCAGGTATTTACCGAAACCGAAGGTTTGGCGCCCGAAGAGGTCGAGAAGTTCGTCACCTATCCGGTCGAGGTGGTGATGAACGGACTGCCGAGGATCAAGCAGATCCGCTCGGTCTCAAACTTCGGTCTCTCTGTGGTCAACATCTACTTCGAAGACGGCACGGATATCTACTTCGCGCGCCAACTCGTCGGCGAGCGGCTCACCGAAGCGCGCGAGCAGATTCCCGAGGGCTTTGGCGAGCCGCAAATGGGGCCGATCGCGACGGGCCTGGGGCAGATTCTATTCTATGTCGTCGAAGACGAGACCGGAACGCGCAGCCCCGAGGAGATGCGCCAGATCCAGGATTGGTTGATCAAGTTCAACCTGCAGACGGTGCCCGGCGTGACCGAGATTCTTTCGCTCGGCGGCGAGGTCAAGCAGTTCCAAGTGCTCGTGCGGCCTGCAGATCTTCTGCGTTACGACCTGTCGCTGAGCGAGATCGTCGAGACGATCGAGGCAAACAACTCGAACGTCGGCGCGCAGTTCATCGTCAAGAACGCCGAAGAATATATCGTGCGTTCGGTCGGGCTGGCCGACCAGGTCAGCGACCTGGAACGGATCGTCGTCAAATCCAAAGACGGCACGCCGATCTACTTGAGCCAAATTGGTGATGTGGTCATCGGGGGAGAGGTCCGCCGGGGTCTGGCCACGATGAACGGCGAGGGCGAGGCCGTGGTCGGCATGATCCTGAAACTGATCGGCACGAACACCTCGACCGTCATTGCGGATGTAAAGACGCGAATGCGTGAGGTCAATGAGATCCTGCCCGACGGCGTCAAGATCACGCCATATTACGACCAGGCGACGCTGGTCGCGAAGTGTATCAAGACCGTCACCGATTCATTGATTCAGGGTGTTGCCCTGGTCGTGCTGGTGATCCTGGTGTTTATGGGCGGCTTTCGTCCCAGCGTCGTCGTGGCGATCTCGATCCCGTTCTCAATCTTTTTCGCCTGCATTATGATGCGCCTGTTTGGCATTTCGGCGAACCTGATGTCTCTGGGCGGTTTGGCGATCGCCATCGGGATGATGGTGGACGGCACGATCGTCATGGTCGAAAACGTCGATCGCATGCTGCGCGAATCCCACGGCGATGAAACTGTCCTTCATGTGGTTGGGCGGGCCTGCGCCGAGGTCGCTCGGCCGATTGTCTTTGCCATCGCAATTATCATCATCGTGTTTCTGCCTCTGTTCACCCTGCAGGGAGTCGAAGGCAAAACGTTTCGCCCTCTGGCCTATACCGTTTCGCTGGCCATGCTCGGCTCGCTCTTGTTTGCAATTCTGCTTGCTCCTGTGGCCGCGTCGCTATTGATGCGCCGTCCCAAAGCCACGCGAACCGGCGATGCGCCCGCCGAGAACCCGATGGTGCGGTTGCTGCTCTGGCTTTACCGGCCCCTTGTTTCGCTGTTCGTTCGGATGCGCATCGTGGCTGTGGGCCTTGCGCTGGCGATGCTGGCGATCGGAGCTTTTGTCTTTCCGCGCCTCGGCTCGGAGTTCGTGCCGCAGCTCAACGAAGGTGACCTGATGGTCCGCGCCACGATGGCTCCGTCGATCTCGATCGAAGAAGCGGCAAGGATCGTGACGCTATTCGAGCGCCGCCTCCTGGAGCAGTTTCCCGAAATTGAACGGGTCGTCTCGCGGGTCGGGCGCGGCGAGGTCGGCGCTCATGCCGATCCGGTCAATAACGCCGAGAGCTTCGTCGCGCTCAAGCCCGAGGCGGAGTGGGTAAGCGCCCATACGCCCGAAGAACTGTTCGCCAAAATGAGTCACGCGTTTGAGGATTTCCCCGGCGTGCAGTTCAACTTCACCCAACCGATCGCGGCCGCCGTCGATGAACTGCTGACCGGAACCAAAGCCGAGCTGGCCATCAAGATCTTCGGAGCGGATATGGATGTGCTGGCCGAGAAGGCCGAAGAGGTCGAGGCCGTGATCCGAGACGTCGCCGGGGCGGCGGACGTGCAGAAGGATCAAGTCAGCGGCACCCCGCAACTTCGGATCACCATCGACCGCGCGGCGATCGCGCGTTATGGCATTAACGTCGAGGACGTGCAGCGCATTATCAGGACCGCCGTCGGTGGAGAAAAGGCCGGGCAGATCTTCGAGGGCGTGGCTCGGTTCGACATTGTGGTTAGATACGCTCCGGAGAACAGAGGCACGGCCGAGGCAATCCGCCACATTCTCGTCCCTTCGCCGACCGGGGCAAAAGTTCCCCTCGATGGGCTTGCCGTGATCGAGGAGATCGTCGGGCCGCGGCAGATCACGCGAGAGCACAATCAGCGTTTTATTACTGTGCAGTGCAACGTGCGCGGACGTGATATTGGTTCGTTCGTCGCCGATGCGAAGCAGGCGCTTGGTGAACGCGTTCAATTCCCGGCCGGATACATCGTGACCTGGGGCGGGCAATTCGAGCTTCAGCAGCAGGCCAACAAGCGGCTGGCTGTCGTCGTCCCGGTGACGCTGCTGCTCGTTTTCGTTCTGCTGTTCGGCAGTTTCAATTCGCTGCGCAACTCGCTGCTGATTATCCTCAACATCCCGCTGGCGCTCGTCGGCGGGGTGACCGCGCTTTACCTGACCGGGCAGAACCTCTCGGTGCCCGCGTCGGTCGGATTCATCGCGCTGTTCGGCATCGCGCTGGAGAACGGCATGGTGCTCGTGACCTACCTGAATCAATTAATCCGCGAAGGGATGGATCTGGACGAAGCTTCGATAAAGGGCGCCTGCCTGCGGGTCCGGCCCGTGCTGATGACGGCTCTGACCACAGCTCTGGGACTGCTCCCTCTGCTATTCTCAGGCGGGACGGGCAGCGAGGTACAGCGGCCTCTGGCCACAGTCGTGATTGGTGGACTCGTGAGCTCGACGGTGCTGACTCTGCTGGTGATCCCGGCGCTTTACAAGTGGTTCGCGATCAATCCCGAATCGTTCGATGCATGAACCGGAGGTGAGAAAAGATGAAAGAGATCAAGGCCTACATCAAACCGTTCAAGCTCGACGCGGTCTGTGCCGCGCTTCACAAGGTCGAGGGATTGACGGGCATCAGTGTGGCCGCCGTGCGCGGCTTCGGACGCAGCAAGACCCACAGAGTGGATCTGGAAAACGAAGAGGCCCACATTAAGGTCGAAATCGTCTGCGCGGATGAACTTGTCGAAGAGGTGATCGCGGCCATACAAGGGGCGGCACATACCGGGCTGCGCGGGGACGGGAAAGTCTATGTCATGCCAGTCGAGCAGGCCGTTCGGATCGAAACCGGGCAACGCGATGAAGCTTAGGCGAGACTAGTGCTTTGACCGTGCTGTGATGCCGGGAAGTCCTGACCGGCGAGGGCGCCGATCCCACACCTTATCCGATGTGGCACGATCGAAGTGTGGAACCGGCGCCCTCGCCGGTTGAGAAGTTCAAGAATCCCTCCGAGGGTTGCGGCGCGACAACTCCACAAAATCAGGCGGTCAGAGCACTAGTGACTTAAGGATGTGGCTTGCCCCGCCTGCGATGGCGCGGGTAATGCGCAGAAAGCCCCATCGGAGAACCCCTCGGACTCGATCCCGAGCGCGTGATCGAACCGTGCGCGATATTGCTCCCAGGCGATCGCCGAGGTCAGTTCGACCAACTGCGCATCGCTGAGTTGTTGCTTCAATTGATCGACCATTTCGTCCGGCACATTCACGGGCGTTTCGGTCATTGCGGTCGCATATCGCAGCGCGAGCTTGTGAAGTTCGGTGAATTCGTTGCTGCTCTCGAACTCGGCCAGATCACGAAGCTGTGCTTCGGTGATGCCCTGTTCTCTGCCCACGGCAGAGCCAATGTCCATTCAAAACGGGCACCCAACGAGCGTCGACACACGAATTTGGACCAGGTTTTTGATTATGCTGTCCAATTCCTTTGCGCCTTCCTGTGCCATTTCCATGAATATGTTCGCCCGGAAGAGCTTGGGATGATGCGCGTGAATCCTGATCGGCGCGATCACCTTGCCGAGCCTCTTGCGGACCTTGCCGAATACAAAACGGGTCAGCAGGCCAGCTTGCTTATCTCCGATACCTTCGATTCTTGCCATTGGTGTGTCCTCCCATGCGCCGATCGCGTGACAATTTATGGACACGATAATAGCGGGCCTCAGAGCCATTCACAATGTCCGACGCACGCGGACCCGATCGAGACGCTGACCGGCGGCCAACCGACGGATGACACCGGCGTGTGCGCGAAGCGTGGAAATCTGTGGAGATTTAGACCGCCATGCGTGACACTTGCGGCTTCCAAACACGGATTCAGGCAATTGGACGAGAGGTCAACTATGCGTAACGACACCATTCAAAATAATCGGGAAATTCAAGCGGTCGCCGCCCTGGCGATTCTGAGCCTTTGGACGACTCTACTTACCCCTGCGACGGCCGAAGACTGGCCGCAGTGGGCTGGCGAGGGCAGGCTCGGCAACTGGAACGAGACGGGCATCCTGGACGAATTCCCCGAGGGCGGGTTGGAGTTCACCTGGCGCAAGCCGATCCGCTCCGGATACAGCGCGCCGGTCGTTGCCGACGGGCGCGTCTTCACCATGGATTGGATGATGACTCCCGATACGCGCGGCCTGGACGGAACCGAGCGGGCTCTATGCCTGGATGAAGAGACCGGCGAGACGCTCTGGGAAACCGAGTGGCCCGTGAACTACGCGACGATTATGGCCAGCTACGCCACGGGACCGCGGGCCGCGCCGACCGCCGATGGCGACCGTGTCTATATGGCGGGCGCGGTCGGGCACATCCTCTGCCTCAATGTCGAGACAGGTGACGTCATCTGGAAGCGCGATACCGTCGAGGAATTCGGGACCAACATTCCGATCTTCGGGACGTCGTTCCCGCCGATCATTGATGGCGACCTGATGATCACGATCGTCGGCGGTGAGGATAATGCGCTCGCCGTTGGGTTCAACAAGATGACGGGCAAAGAAGTCTGGAGAAACATTAACACCCAAGGGGAGCTCTGCTATTCGCCGCCGATGATTTACGAGCACGCCGGCGTCAAACAGCTTCTGATCTGGGATATTAATTTTCTGCATTCGCTCAACCCACAGACCGGCGGAGCCTATTGGAGTATTCCGTTTAGCGTCGGCTCGGCGATGGCGATCGGCAATGTGCAGAAGAGCGGTTCTCACCTGTTGGCGTCTTCGTTCTATAGCGGCTCGATGCTCATCAAGCTCGATGACGACGAGCCCAAAGCGGAGCTGGTCTGGGCGGTCAAGGGCAAGAGCGAGATGCCGGACAAGTCCGAGGGACTGCACTCGATCATTACGACGCCGATCATCATCGGGGATTACTTTTACGGGTCGTGCGCCTACGGCCAATTGCGCGGCCTGGAGCTGATGACGAGCGAGCGCGTCTGGGAGAGCGATAAGTTCACGCGGCAGGGCCGGTGGGGAACGTTCTTCTGGGTGAAGAACGGCGAACGATACTTCGTCGCGAACGATCTGGGCGAGCTGATCATCATGCAGTTCACGCCCGAAGGCCCCATCGAGATCGACCGGACCATGCTCATCGAACCTCTGACGAGCGCCGGCTTCGGCCCGCGCAAGATGTTCGACGATCAGGTGAACTGGGTGCACCCGGCCTACGCGAACAAACACATCATCGTCCGAAATGATAAGGAGATCATGCGGGCGTCGCTTGCGGCGAAGTAATGTTGCAAGTGTGCGCGAGACGCCGAAGCCCAGCGACAGAGTCGGATTACGTGATGCTAGAAGTCGTGGAGGCGGCGGGAGTCGAACTTAAAACAGGCCTATTTCGGATATCTTAACGGACCACGACAGGTGCATTACTGAAGGGGCCCATAGGGTAGACAAGTCCAGTCATTCCAATTCGGCGACCTCGCCCCGGAATTGCAATTCCAAGACACTTCCTGAACGGACTTCAGGCAAGACTTATCAGAAAAAGTGTCGCACAAACGTGGTGTCGCCGGGCGATGACGTTCAACTTGTGATTGTCCTGGATCGTTGGGAGAGCCTGGATTTGGAGACGAGGGAGGCCGCCTCAGAGCTGGTTCGTTCTCTTCCCCCCGAGAAGGAATGAAGAGAGCGGCATTTTGGTGACATCGCTTCGCTTCGCCCAGGTCCAAGACCCCGTCCCACTTCTTGTGACGTTAGACAAACACCTTGAAATCGAGGGAATTGTTTATCCTAAGCTGGTTGAGTATGGTAAATTTCTAGTCGGCCTGGATATCATTGGAAACAGGCTCATGGAGATCAACGTATTCAGCCCATGAGGATTCGGGAGCGCGCGCCAATTCGAGAAGGTCAATTTCGCCAGGGCCGTGATTCAGTCCCTGGAGCACAAAGTTCAGTGCACGAGAAACTATCAGCGAAACTGTGACAACGCCGAGATGGCAAATCTCTAAATTATGTTGTGTCCCCCGGCGCGCGCTCCTCGAAGAAGCGCGTTAATGAAGATGCTTTCAATCCACTGCCCCCAAATGAGCCTGAGATTGTTTTCTGAGACCATCTGCGACTTCCAGTAGATTGGATTTGACAGAGAACATGATACCGAGCCGATACACGCTTCAACCGAGGTGCTTATGAACTCCTGGATTCTCGATCTTTGGGAGATCGCAATCGCGCTATTTCTAGTCGCGGTGAACGGCTTTTTCGTAGCCGCGGAATTCGCCCTGGTAAAGGTGCGCGGTGGTCAGTTGAAGGAACTTCTGCAAGAAGGCCGACCGTTCGCGCGGACCGCTCGATGGCTTCATAAGCGGATGGACGGTGCTTTGTCTGCCTGCCAACTCGGCATTACGATGGCATCACTAGCCCTGGGATGGGTTGGGGAACCGGCATTTGCGCATCTTTTGCGGCCCGTTATTCATGGTATAGGGATAACTTCCGAAACCGCGATCCATACTACCGCGTTCATCATCGCCTTCACCACAATTACAGCTCTTCACCTCGTGATCGGAGAACAAGCCCCCAAGATATTCGCCATCCGTCGCCCGCAGATCATGATTATCTGGTGCGCCGCACCCCTCCAAATCTTTTATTTGCTCACTTTCCCCCTCATGGCCGCGCTGAATTGGAGCACCGCGAAAATACTCTCGTTAGTGGGGATGGAAGGAGGGAGCGAACATGAAGCTCCTCATAGTGAGCAGGAGATACGACACCTATTGGGCGAGGCACAACAGCATGGGAGTCTGACTCGGGCGGAACACAAGCTCCTGGATGCCGTCTTCGAATTCGATGATGTCATTACGCGGCGGATCATGGTACCCAGGAATGAAGTGGAATTCTTCGACATTAATGCCCCGATCGAAACGAATCTAACGAAAGCTCGGCTAACTCGACACACACGCTATCCGGTTTGCGAAGGGTCGATGGATCAGATCCTCGGGGTTGTGCACGTGAAGGACCTCATTCACGAACAAGGGTATATGGACGTGGATTTCCTTTCCATCATGCGTCCTCCCAAGAAAGTGCCCGAATCTCTCCCTATCAGCAATTTGCTAAAGCATTTTCAAGCCACACACCAGCTTCTGGCGTTTGTTGTCGATGAATATGGCATCGTTCTCGGCATCGTCACGCTGGAGAACGTTCTGGAAGAAATCATCGGTTCAGTGGACGATGAATTCGATGTCGCGGAACAGAACATCGTGCCCGATGGTCCAGGTAAGTGGCTCATACTTGGCAGCACGCCAAGCGATGATATCTACCGAACATTCGATATCCAGAGCTTGGATTCTGAAGTAGATACGTTTGCGGGGATGTTAATCCACACTGCAGGTCGACTCTTAAATGCCGGCGACATCGTAAAGATCGATCCGTGGATTATCCGGGTAAAAGAAGTGCGGAACGACCGAATCGTTCGCGCGTCGATCCAGGCAGAAACGAAGGATGAGGCCAAACCGGCGCCCTGATAACCGAAGAAAGCATTCCGACTAGCGATCGGCCGATCGTGCTTCAGTTCTAGAACCATCCTTTTTTCTTAAAGAAGAAAAGCATCCCTACTGCAATCGTGCCCATCAACCCCAGCGCCGTTGGATAACCGAGCCCCCAACCCAGTTCCGGCATCCATTGGAAGTTCATTCCGTAGACGCCGGCAATGAAAGTAATGGGAATAAAAATCGACGCAATTACAGTCAACACTCTCATGACCTCGTTCATTCGGTAGCTCATCGCAGACAGATAGAAGTCCATCAGTTCCGAAGCATCCTCTTCGTAGGTTTCCAGAAGCTCCAGAATTCGAAGAAGATGATCTTGGCAATCCCGGAGATACGTACTCGCCTCTTGACCGATAAGTGAGCACTGCTCCCCAATAAGGTGAACGAGCGCGTTTTCCAGGGGGCGGATTTTGCGCCGGACCGCCCGCACTTCGCTCTTGAGTGAATGGAGCTTCTGCAAGCAAGTGGGAGTCGGGCGCGCGTGGACTTCCTCCTCGAGAGCGTCAAGACGCTCTTCGTACTGATCCGCAAGAGGAAAGTAGCTGTCAATCACAGAATCCAGGAGCGCGTAGGTGAGATAGTCCGCCCCCACGTGTCGGATGCGCCCTCCGCCCTGCCGAATTCGCTTGCGAACGCCATCAAAGCAATCCCCCGCGCGCTCCTGAAAGGAGACGACAAAACCTTCGCCCATGAACATGCTGATCTGTTCGTACTCCGGCGGAGTTCCACTGCGGATGATCGCCAGAACGAGGAAAAGATGGGAATCGTACTCCTCGATCTTTGGCCGCTGTCCGATGTTGGCCACATCTTCGAGAGCGAGACGGTGGAACCCAAACGTATCTCCCATGTTTCGCAAAAGCGTTCCGTCCCCCAA
>JAJFLK010000174.1 GCA_021772735.1 Candidatus Sumerlaeota bacterium
GTCTTCGTCGGCTTGTTCGAGAACATCCCAAGTGTCGGTCGCGGTGGATGTATAAGGGAAGCGCGTGTGATCGTCGATGATCAGATGGAGCGAATTGTGCAACGTTGTCTGATTCGTCTCATCGGCGGTGTTGTAGTAACCGGCGGGCGGCTGGGCTGTGCCCGGCATCGCCATCGCCGCGAAGAACGTCGCAATTACGAGAGTAGACACTCCCGCCCACGCTGTGTTTCGGAAAAAACTCAAGCACCTGATCCCCATTTCGGAATCCTCCGCCTCTTAAAAATGTTGAACTTTGTATCTATCTCTTGGGACGCAACCAGTGACCCGCTAAAGACAATGACACACAAACGACAGAGGACGCTCGCATGATTTAACTGCCGCGTCAAGGGGTGAAGGGCAATTATTTCACCATTTGCAAAATTCGCAATTCAGATACGAAATCCCGTTTCGGCACCTGGACCAGCCGATTCGAAAACCTAAAAAAAGAGGTGAAAAGAAGATTCGGAGCCCGACTTTTCTAATGGGGCAGGCCCTGGACGGGCTCTTCGACGTGTACCCTTACGTTTTGGCCGGTTTCGAAATGCTGGCTGGGGCCGATCCGCACGCGCAGGCGTTCGCCGCACGGGAGCTGCACCGAAGCGTGCTGGTGATTGCCGTGGAAATCGATCGACTGAATTTGACCCCGAATCGGCCCCGCACCAGAGGTCGCGATCGAACCCGAGCCGGCTCGAAGGCTCACAGCGGCGCTCGCCTGAAGAGATAGATTTAGGTGAGCCGATCCGTTCGCACCGGACCGCTCGTCCGCGATGTCTTCGAGCCTGATCGATTCGGGCCGGAGCAGGAGCTGAACGTTCCCGGCAGGGCACGGTTGTGCCAGCCGCAGCTCGCCCAACCCGCACCTGACGCATTCTCCGTCTGATTCGCCCGCGACAAGATTAACCGCTCCGGAAATCTCGGCGACTTCGCGGCTCGCGGGGCTCAGGTAAACATCGCGCGGCGCTCCCATCTTGAGGATGCGTCCTTCGCTCATCACCGCCACGCGCGTTCCGACGTTGAAGGCCTCTTCCTGATCGTGCGTGACGAAAATCGAAGTCGTGCCGGCTTCGCGCAGAATACGATCCAGCTCTTTGCGGACCTGGCGGCGCCGCGTTGCGTCGAGATTGGAAAACGGCTCGTCCAGAAGAACGACGTCGGGGTCTGGAGCCAACGCGCGCGCCAGCGCGACGCGCTGCTGCTGGCCGCCCGAAAGCTCATGCGGCATGCTCGCGCCCTGATCGGGGAGGCCGACGAGCTCAAGCATTTCATCGACGCGCTTGCGCCGTGCCACGCGTCCCCGGACGCCAAAGCCGATGTTGTCGCGGACGTTCAAGTGCGGGAAGAGCGCGTAATCCTGAAATACGAATCCGATGCGGCGTTGATCGGGCGGGACGATCCGGCCCCCTCGGTTGCCCGTGCGCGCGCATATATCCACGACCGTCCGGTCCCTGACGGCGATCGTGCCCGAGTCGGGCTGCTCGAACCCCGCGATAAGGCGCAGCAATGTCGTCTTGCCGCATCCGCTCGGGCCGAGCAGAGAGAGCGTCTGGCCCTGCTCGAGATCGAAGCTCACGCTATCGACGGCATTGATCGCGCCGAAGCGTTTGTTCAACGACCTGCACTGGATGCCGATTTTCTTCAACGTCGTTTTCCTAAATGCGCCTGTGCGACGCTCCGTCCCTCAAGGTCATCCTCTGCGCCGATTCCCGTAGGTCACTCGCAGTCGGCGCTCCTGATTCAGGATCAAGACCACCGAGAACGCCGAGACGACGATCAGGACCAGCGCCGGGACCGAAGCCTGTGCGAACAGACCTTCAGCGGCGGCCGACCACACTTCGGTCACGAGCGTCTCGAAACCGGGCGGACTGAGGATCAGCGTCAAAGGAAGTTCCTTGATCGTCGTCAGGAATACAAGCGCCATCCCGGCGGCCATGCCGGGAACGATCAGCGGAACCGTGACGCTTGCAAACGCGGCGAGGCGGCCGCGGCCGAGGCTGCGCGCGGCTTCTTCGAGCCGGGGCGGAACCTGGAGCAGACTGGTCCGGAGCGCGCCGATTGCCTGCGGCAGAAATCGTATGACGTATGCGAAGACCAGCAGCACGAGCGTCTGATAAAACCATCCCAACCAGCGCGCGCCGAAAAAAACGAGCGCCAGCGCGACGACGATGCCGGGCAGGGCGTTGCTCAGATACGTCGCTCGATCGACCAGAGTCACCGCCCGGCCTCGATATCGCACGGCCAGGAATGCGACGGGCAGTGCCGCAACGACCCCGCCGGCGCCTGCAAGAGTCGCGGTCTTGATCGAGTTTACAACGAGCTGCGGCGCCAGCTGGATGCCCCCGGCCTGAGCCGCTCCCTGCGCGGCCCAGTATACGATGACCAGAATCGGAGTCGCGAGCGAGAGCCCGGCGACAAGCGCGCAAAAGCCAAACGCCGGCCACCGCCAACGGCCCAGCGCCACGGGGGCGGCAGGACGCGGTGACCCGCCGCCGGATCGGTGAAACGTCGCCTGGCCGCGCGTCAGCGTCTCGCCGAATAGCACAACCACGGTGATCGCGACGAGCATCAACGCCATCAGGGCCGCCGTGCTCCGGTCAAATGAACTCTTGTATTGGGTGTAAATAACTCGCGTGAACGAATTGAAGCGCATGAGCGCGGGCGTGCCGAAATCGCTCAACGTATACAGCGCAACCAGAAGCGATCCGGCTGCGATCGATGGCCGAAGGTTAGGCAGTAAAACTCGCCGGAAGTAAGCCAAAGGCGAGCAGCCCAGCCCGCGCGCGGCCTCTTCGAGCGATGGGTCCATCCTGCGCAGCGCGGCTCGGACGTTGAGCACGACGAACGGAAAATTGATCAGCGTGATGACAAGCGCCGCGCCGAACAATCCGGAAAGTTCCGGCATGCGTTCCATGCCAAAAGGCTCCAGAGCGCGTGCCGCCATGCCGCGCGGCGCGAGAAGGGCTTTATACGCATAGGCCGCGATATAGGACGGGATGGCGAGAGGAAGGATGGCGGCCATTGACCAGAACCTGCGTCCGGGCACATCACTGCGCGATGTGATCCACGCCAGCGGCACACCGATCAAGACTGATGCCGTCGTCGTGATCGCGGCAAGCGTGATGCTGTTCCAGAAAACTTGCCAGACTCGCGGACGCAGAAAGTACCGCCATCCCTCGCTGCCGGCTCCCGAAGCACGCACGAGCAGATAAATAAGCGGAAGGAGAGTCGCTGCGGCGACAGTCAATCCCACAGCCAGCAGCGCTCGGGGCGGTGGTTTTAGAGGGCGGCGGGACCAGCCCCGATTGTTTCGGCGGCTGATCACTCCAGAGCGCCGACCTTTTGTAGAAGCTCGAGCGTGCCCTTGAGATCGGACAAATCGCTCAGGTCGATCTCAGGCGTATCAATCTCGGCCAACGGCTTGAGCGCCGGGTTTGCATGCACGCCTTCGACGAGCGGATACTCGTTCGTCTCGTCCGCGAAAAACTGCTGCGCCTCAGTGCCGAGCAGATACTGAATGAACTTAAGCGCGGCCTCGGAATTACTCGACGTGCCGAGCATGCCGACACCGGCGACGTTGATGAGCGCGCCGACGTCGCCGCGAGTCGGATAGTAATTGCGAACCGGGAAGCTATCGCCGCGTTCACCGAGGAAGCGAAACAGGTAATAATGATTCACGAAACCGACATCGACCTCGCCATCTCCCAAGGCGGCGACGATCGCCGAATTCTTCGGGTAGATGCGCGGCTCGTTCGCGATGATGGCCGTCAGCCACTCTTCGGTGGCGTCCTCGCCGAGATCGACCCGCATGGCCGTCACGAAAGCTTGGAACGAACCATTGGTCGGGGCCCAGCCGATGCGGCCCTTCCACGCGGGTTCGGTGAAGCTGAGGATCGACGACGGCAAATCGTCCACGTCCACGGCATCGGTGTTGTAGCCGACGACACGCGCGCGACCTGAAGTCCCGACCCATGCTCCCGAAGGAGAGCGAAAGCGAGCTTCGACGCGGTCGAGCACCGCGGCCGGCAACGTCGCGAGCATGTCTTCGGCCGCCAGCGCGCCCAGGGCGCCGGCATCCTGACTATAAAATACGTCCGCCGGGCTGCGATGGCCCTCTTCGAGGATCGTTGCGGCCATCTCGGCCGAGTCGCCATATTTAACCCGAACCTCGATGCCGGTTGAAGACTGAAACTTCTCGATGATCGGGCCGACGAGGCTCTTGCCCCTGCCCGAGTAAAGCGTGATCGATTCCTCTGCCGCCGATGCCGGAATCGGCGCCCCAAAAGCGCACAGAACCCAAAGCGTCAGGCACGTGCCGATGAACGTCCTGCGGGAAAAAACGCTTAGCCCCGAAGTGAGAAACATGGTTGATCCCCCTCTTGATTTGCCCCTCGAACTGGTGCCGCCGGTCCGGGCCCGTGAGCGCTGCCCTCAGGCTGGCTCGCACCGTGTCCCCACGTATACGCTTCGGCGCGAATGGGGTCAATATAAATTGAATCTGAGAATCATTCTCAACGGAAGGCAAGCCGAATCAGACCTACTCGAGGCAATTGGCCTGGCCAAGACCGGCTCCATTCCCGGACCAAGCGATCTTAATCAGTATATCCTGTCCAATCGCGCGATCCATTGATCGGAGGTCGCGGTTTGATCGGAAGTCGCATCGAGCGGAGAAACTCGCGCACGGCGCCCTGCTGGGCTTTTGTCAGCGCCTCGAACATCGCCACGGTGTCGTTCGCCTCGCTCCCGGTTCCCGCGTGCATGAGAATCGCTTCAGTCAGTGTTAGCGCGCGCCCATCGTGCATCCACGGCGCCGTATCGGCGACGCCCCACAGCGGCCGCGTGAGAAACTCGTCGCCCGGCACTTCAATGCCTGGAGAGTCTGTGCCTTGCGTGAAACTTTCGGACAGCCCGGTTCCCATCTTGTGGCGGCGCAGATCGCTGTAAAGCGGTACGTCGATGCTGCCGGTGTTAAAGTCGAACCCCAGCCTCGGGATCGTATCGACGGGGCCGGTCGCGGTGTTCAGGCTGATGGTGAAACCGGGCAGCCGGTCTGGAGGATTGCTTTGGAGCAACCCGGCCGATCCGGTCACAACTTTGCGTGACATTCCGAATTTGGCGTATTGCATCACCGGCGCGAGGTCTTCGCGGCTTTTCTCCGCGTTCAAGAGTGTGGGCCTCACCGGAGCGCCGGGAGCCGAGACCCCTCGGGCGGCGCGCTCGCGCATTGGCGGGATGAGAATACGCGGATCGATGACCGTGACGCGCGGGTCGGTGATGCGCAGGCTCGGAGTGTGGCAATCTGCGCAACCGACGCTTTCAAACAACTGGCGTCCCAGCTCGACGGCGACCGGATTCAGGCCGACGCTCGATTCGACCGGAGGACGATTCATCGCCACAAAGATCGTGACCGCGGAGATCTCGCCTTCGAGGATTTCGTTTGCGACATCACCGAGGAGCGTTCCATTCGGGTTGTCGTTAGGCACGAGCCCGCGATCGAGCAGTTCCTTGGGTTGGATGCTGAAGTGGAAATTCATCGCCCCGGTGACAAAATTACGAATGGTGCTGGCCAGGCCCTTCCAATGGAACGGGCGCACGACGAGATCCGCGCCGACGCCGACGACGTTGCTCTGTCCGGGATCGATCTGGCCCGTGGGCAGCGCGACGAGATTGCCGAAATTGATCCCCTTGGTATCCAGACTGACGCTTGCGGCTTGCCCATCGGAGACCGCTTGGGCGATTACGCCATCTCGAAGCGCAAGCAGATCCTCGGTCATCTCCTCGGCGAGCCGCTGGATGTATCCCGTGCCGAACGTGTGCGGCGGATTGCGGATAAAGCCGACCGTCGAGAGCGGGAACTCGTCGAAGCCAAACGCGTTCGACGCCGGCCCCGCGCCGCCCCCGGCGATGCCCGGTTCTTTTGCAAACTGAAGAGCGCCGGCCGGTCCGCCCGGACCGCCCTCGGCATCGAACCCGATGGCCAGATGGCACTCCATGCACGATTGAGCGTCGAGTCCGTTGAAACGCAGAAACGGCAGGTTCGGTCGTCCGGCGATGGTTTGAAGCGACCGCCTCGGGCCGTCGGGCGCCTCGCCGTAATGATCCGCGCTCGTGAATCGATTGGAGAAAATATGCCGTCCGGCGTCGAAAATCTGATTGAACGTCGCCGTTCCGTCATTGATGTCGTCTTGAGGAATCCGAACCTCGGGGATGAGATTTCGCGCGTCGCCAATGGCGTTGGTTTCATCCGGGCTCCATGCCCCAATTAGAGTGATTATCGCCAAGGCCAGTCCGGCCCTCGCCATGTTGATCTTCCTGCACTTCATTCTTGAACTCGACTTTCTCTGAGGTTTCGGCACGGCCAGGCACACAAATACGCCCCCACCCGCAGCTCGTAAACCGGAATTTTCCGCTTCGACCGGTTCAGACCCCTCGAGTTCGATCCGAGACCCTGCCCATCCCATTCAATATGGGACCCGGCGGCCAGAAGTGCCAACCGAATCGTAATCCGGTTTACAAATCGACCGCCGGGATCACTGGCCCTGGCGGATGTAAATATCGCCGTTGCTGAAAATTCCGTTCGATGGATCGTAGGTCCGATCGACCAGATCGGGCGGGGCAAACCACATATACGGAAACTCGCGGTTCAGATCGTAGAGCCGCTCGACACGCGGACTGATATCTCCCGGACCGTCCGATGCCGCCTCATCGCGATCCGGCCCGAGGCTCAAAGCGATCCACCCCAGGCCGCTGCCGTGCGCGAAATATCCAAACGACGCCCCGCGTGTGCGCGCGAAAGGATCGGCGTGAAAACGGCTCAGATATGCGATAGGAGTCGTCAGCGAAGCGAGGCTTCGCGTGGCCGCGATGATCCCCGTGGCCGCGAGATCTGGCATGGCCGCTGGGCCGGGCGAATCCCCGCCAATCCGGAACGTGACCATGCGAGCCGCACCCGAATTCCTGGAATCGCCCGAATCACCCAGCGCAAACGAATTGATCGTCCTGACGCCGGTGGGGATCGAGGCGATCTGGACCCCTTGCCAGACCTGCTGGGATTCGTATCGGCGCGAGGGCCCGGCCGCGCAGCCCGAGGCGGGGTAGGCGAGGTGATCGACGTGGTAGCTCTCGACCGCCCGTGCGGTCTCGTGCAGCAGGGCCATCACCGAACTGACCCGGGCGCGTTCCCGAGCGCGCAGGTGCCGCCGCCCCAGCGCCATCCCCACGACGAGAACAATCACCAGCCCCGTCACGATTTCGGCCAGAGAAGGAACGTTGAGGGACAGCC
>JAJFLK010000175.1 GCA_021772735.1 Candidatus Sumerlaeota bacterium
CGCCCCCCTCGGCGGCGTCGGTACAGTTGACCGGAATGTTGAGTCTGCGTGCCTCGGTCGCCACCCGGCGATTGACCTTCGGGTCATCCGTGCAGGCGAAAACCAACCGATCGTCCGGCCGAAGGAATTCACCCTTCCAGGCCGATCGAACCAGGTCGATTCTACCGCGCGCGGCCAAACGCCTCAATGCGGCATCGAACCGGGGCGCGACGACGCAGACCCGCGCGCCAGCTCCGAGCAGGTGCTCGACTTTGCGCCGCGCGACCTGGCCCCCTCCCACGATCACGCATCGCGCGCCATCGAGGTTCAGCAGGACAGGATATAGAGTCATCTGAGAAAGTTCAATTTGTCGCGCGGAGAATACCAGAGGAGGGCGCTCAGTTTCCCGCAAATTTCCTGGTATCCCTAGCGCCTGTACGTCGTCTCGGGCCGGGAATACGGCGAGCCCTGATTGT
Source organism: Candidatus Sumerlaeota bacterium (assembly GCA_021772735.1). Classification (GTDB taxonomy): domain Bacteria; phylum Sumerlaeota; class Sumerlaeia; order MVZB01; family JAJFLK01; genus JAJFLK01. The sequence continues at coordinate 456 of JAJFLK010000175.1, forward strand.
AATCCGATTCGGACCGGGGAACGGAACGGACAGGGAGGTGAACCTCCGGCTGCTCCGGGAGATCCAAGGTGTCGCTCCTTGCCTTCAAGTCCTCGGCCGTCCAGATGAACGAGTCATTCCCACGCGTCGGCTCCGGGGCGACGGCGCCGGAACCGGCTTCTTGCGGGCCTCCTGAAGATTCATCCGAACCCAGCCAGCTGCACGCCGCCAGTCCGCCGACCATCGCAAGGACGAGCAGCGCCGCCGCACCCCTCGCCTTTGAAATTTCAATCATATTAGTCTTTCCAGTCATCGTATCAATTGTCCTCAGGCTTCGTTTCATATCCGGCGCCCGATTCTACGCCCCGTATAGCGGCGGGCGCTCATGTTCCGGGCGCTGTCTCCAGGCTCCGTTACCGGTTCAGAATCTGCTCGATTGAAGAGAGGATTGCGCTCGAGGACTCTTCGCCGCCCCAAATGCCGATTCTGATCGAAACGTGCGTGCCCCCGGCGTCAGCGCTTTTTGTCTTAATGAGGACTCGCTCGTCCTCGTTTTCGCCCTTGTCATTCGTCACCTGACGGTGGGCAATAACCTTGCCGCCCGATTTCTCCAAGACCTCTTCGGTCACCTCGTAGCCGCTGGATTTGACACTGTCGATCGCGGCGCGGTGTACGGACTCAAAATCGTAATCCAGATTCGATTCCAGGTCGCCCTTGGCATAATAATATCCGGCCACGCCGCCTGTGGCCACCGTTGCGAGGCCAAGCGTCGCGAACGCCCCGGTCCGGCTGCACCCGGCCGTTGTCATCGCGGCGGTCATCGCAAAGAGGAGCAATAGCGCTCCGGTTCGGCGCGATGGTGATCGCATTGCCCCTGTTTTGATCGCTGATTCCATCGAATGCATATTGCATCCCTCCTCCCGGTAAATTTCGAGTTCGAATTTCCGACGACCAATTACGGACTCCTCGCGTGAGAATCGCAACTGGATTCGAAATGGAGGTCAGATTTATCGTAAGTCATCGAGCTTGTCGAGTTGGGCGAGAATAATGCAGATCCCCGATGGCGACGGCGCGATAACGATTGTTGGGCATGGGGGATTCTGATAGTTTCGCCCTCAAGCGCTGCGGTGCTGCAAGAGAGCACAGACTCCGGGCTCCGCCCCCTTGTGCAGCCTCTGCCTTTTCAGTTTTTTCGCCTCGTGTAAAGCCATGGAATTCAGTCTCGACCGCTTCTATCGAATCAATCGCCGCGCGATCATTTGGTTGATCCTGTTCGGCCTGATCTACATCCTCCGTGAGTTTTTCCTGCTTATCTTCCTGACGTTCGTCATCGGATTCTTTGCCTCGCCTGCGGCAGACGCGCTGGTCAAACGACTGCGGATGAGCCGGGGACTCGCGCTGACGCTTGTCTACGGCGGTATTCTTGTCGCATACGTCACGACTGCCGTGTGGATTTCGCCCAAGGTGCTCGCCGAAGTGGGCAAGGTTGTGGACCAATACCCAAATATTCGCGTCAAGATCGAAGAGAAACGCCACGAATACTCGGAGCGATATCCGCAGATTGCCAAGTGGATCGCCGTTTACGAACCCGAGGAAAACCTATTGGCCAACAGTCGCCTGCTGGACCAGCAGCGCGAACGTCTCGACGGCCTGCTCGAAGGACTCAAAACAGACGTCTCGCCGGAGACCGACCCCCTGTTTCAAGGCGGCGAGAAGGCACCTGCCGGGGCCGACGCCCAAGGGGCGGCCGAAGCGCAAGAAGCTTCAGGCGATGCTCCGGATGGCTCCGTCGACATGGCTCTGGTTTCCGATATCGGGGAAGACAACGCGGCCGAGGGCAGGGACGAGGCCGATCGAGCCGTGGCGAGCGCCGAGCAGGGCGGGTCCGGCGGCGAGCAGGGCGGGTCCGGCGGCGAGGAGTCGTTCGTCCAATTCGGGCAGCTCGACCCCAACCTGCGCGAGCTGATTATCAGTCTGGCCCAGGAGCAGGGGGTGGCGACCAGCATCCCGATCGCCGACAGCGAGCTGCCCTTTATCGAGCGCAAGATCAACGAATACGAGGGCCGCGGCCTCGACGTGCTGACGACGGCCGGCAGCCGGGTGATTCGGTTCGCCGTGACCTCGCTCCTGGCTATCCTGTTCAGCTACTTGATCACGATGGATTTTGTCCGGCTGGCCCGGCAGGTGCGCAGCCTCCAGACCTCCAATCTTCGCGATTTCTACGAAGAGGCCGGCGAACCAGTCATCAAGTTCGTCCAAGCCATCGGGCGCGGTTTCCAGGCAATCGTGGTCATCTCGTTCATCACCGCGCTTCTACTCGCCGCCGTTCTGCTTATCTTCGGAATCCCCAAGCCCCAGGTCTTACTGCTTACCGTTATCGTTTTCTGCACAAGCCTCGTGCCAATCGTCGGTGTGGCGGTTGAGATGACGTCCATTCAGCTCGTGACGTTCAATGAATTCGGCCTGGATTGGCATTTCTGGGCGATTATGATTGCAACGCTGGTCGTCCACGGGGCAATCGGATACGCGATCGCCCCGGTCATTTTCGGTCGCCAGTTCCGCCTGAACCCGGTCCTGGTGCTTATCATTCTCTACATCGGGCAGAAGCTGTTCGGCCTTTGGGGATTGATCCTGGGGGTGCCGGTCGCCAATTATCTGATTCGCGACGTCTTTGCGGTGCCCATCGTCGAAGAAGAGAGCGACGAGGGATCCCCCAGCCAGACTGTTGCCCGAGCGGGCAAACCCGTTTCCGCCGGCGCCGCCGGTGCGGGCACAAAGCCCAAAGAGCCGCGCCTGCTTCCCGAGTAATCGGCGCTGCCCCCCTTCTTTCCTTTTCCAGTATCGAATCTCTCCTTCTTTCGCCACCTTGAGAATCGGGGCGCGGCGATAGGATAGCCATCCGCCTTGCCCAATACCATCACATCGTTGACATTATTGAATATCGATATGTCTCAGGTCAGAATATATCGTTTTGCGGTAAAATAATTGGCGTTATGAGCGACTTTTCATTTGACTGCTTATCAATAAAAGATTATTGATTAACGTGATATCTCGCGAGGATCTCCGATTCCGGCAGTCGGGGGCGCGCCACGGGAGGACGGACATGAAAATACTTGGCAAGCGGTCCGTAGCCTGGTGGCTCAAGTGGCCGATCAACCTCTCATGGGGGTTGCTCGGCATGATTCTCACTCTCCTCGCCTTGCAGACTCTCTACGCACTGATCACTTCGGATTTCTCCGGCATCGATTCCGAGCTGAGCGTTCGGATCGCGCTCGACCCCGATTCCTATCGCATCTCTTCAAGCGCTTTGGGGATCGAGGCGGCCGAGATCAAGAACGCGGTCGGCAAGCTCAAGATCGCGGATCCATCGCCCGGGTATGCACTCGTGCTCCGCTTCTGGGATTTCCTTACGCTCGGCATCGCGTTCGTGATTGTCGGCTGCCTTCGCGGAGTCTTTGTCGATCTGGCCTCGGGCAGGCCGTTCACCCCGTCGAGCGGTCGCCGCCTGCGGACTATCGGCGTGGTCATTCTGGCGGGCCAATTCGCCGGGGCGGCGATGGGATTCACGCTGGGCAATCGCCTCGAAGCCGGCCTTGCGACAGAGGGTCTTACGGTGACCCCGGATTTCGGTTTCAACTTGGGGGCGATCTTCGGTGCACTGGTCATTCTAGTGATCGCCGAGGTCTTTCGGCTCGGCGCAGAGCTG